>NZ_JBMNDR010000116.1:0-22394 GCF_052543235.1 Streptomyces sp. SAS_272
CCCCCCCCCCCCCTCCCCCGTAGCGGTGAGGCGGGGTGGGGCAGGGCGTGCGGATCAGACGTCGGCGAGGACCGCTTCCGCGTCCAGCGTCACGCCCACCGCCTGGATCACCGAGGCGATCTTGAAGGCCTCCTGGACGACCTCACGCTCGACGCCCGCCTTGCGCAGCACCTGCTCGTGGGAGTCGAGGCACATCCCGCAGCCGTTGATCGCGGAGACGGCGAACGACCACAGCTCGAAGTCGACCTTGTCGACGCCGGGGTTGCCGATGACGTTCATCCGCAGACCGGCCCGCAGGTTGCCGTACTCGTGGTCCGACAGCAGGTGGCGGGTGCGGTAGAACACGTTGTTCATCGCCATGACGGCCGCGGCCGAGCGCGCAGCGGTGTAGGCCTGCGGCGACAGGACCGCCTTCGCCTCCGGCGCGAGCTCGCGCAGCACGATCGGGGAGCGGGAGGCGATCGCGGTCGCCAGGACCGTGCCCCACAACTGCTGTGCGGGAAGGTCGGAGTTGCCGATGACCGAGCCCAGGTTGAGCTTCAGGTCCTTGGCGTAGTCCGGTATCGCGGACTTCAGGGCGTCGAGGGACATCTCAGCTCACTTCCCGGCCAGCAGCTCGACCGGGTCGAGGGTGTTCTCGCCCTTGGTCCAGTTGCAGGGGCACAGCTCGTCGGTCTGCAGGGCGTCCAGGACCCGCAGGACCTCCTTGGGGTTGCGGCCCACGGAGCCCGCGGTGACCATCGTGAACTGGATCTCGCGGTTCGGGTCGACGACGAACACGGCGCGCTGGGCGAAGCCGTCCTCGCCCTCGATGCCGAGGTCGCGCATCAGCTCGTGCCGCGAGTCGGCCATCATCGGGAACGGCAGGTCGGTCAGGTCCGGGTGGTCCTTGCGCCAGGCGTGGTGGACGAACTCGGAGTCGCCGGAGAAGCCGAGGATCTGCGCGTCACGGTCGGCGAACTCGTCGTTCAGCTTGCCGAACGCGGCGATCTCGGTCGGGCAGACGAAGGTGAAGTCCTTGGGCCACGCGAAGACCACGAGCCACTTGCCCTCGTAGGACTTGTGGTGGATCTGCTCGAACTCCGCGCCCTTCTCCAGCGAGACGCAGGCGGTCAGTTCGAACTCGGGGAACTTGTCACCGACAGTGAGCACGCACTCTCCTTGCAGCGAAGGGGTGTCCGGATTGCGGACACTCCCCGTGGGTTGGACGGCCTCGATCGTGGCACAGGGTGCATTGATTCGGGAAATGGCTACACTCGATAGGGTTGATCGAGGATGTCTATCAGTGACTGAGGGTAATGTGGATGCCAGGGGTGTGAGCGGCGGGACCCGCGGCGGCCGGGCGGTGAGCGCCAGGGCGGCCGCCGGTCGAGCGGCGGCAGGCCGAGCGGCGGCCGGCCGGGCCGTGCACGCCAGGCGGCGGGCGCCCAGCCCGGCCCAGCTGCGGGCCTTCGTGGCCGTCGCGGAGCACCTGCACTTCCGGGACGCGGCCGCCGCGATCGGAATGAGCCAGCCCGCGCTGTCCGGCGCCGTCTCGGCCCTGGAGGAGTCCCTCGGGGTCACCCTCCTGGAGCGTACGACCCGCAAGGTCCTGCTCTCGCCGGCCGGCGAGCGGCTCGTCGTCCGGGCCAGGGCGGTGCTGGGCGAGATGGAGGCGCTGATGGAGGAGGCCGAGGCGGTGCGGGCCCCCTTCACCGGGACGCTGCGCCTCGGCGTCATCCCGACCGTCGCGCCCTACCTGCTGCCGACCGTCCTGCACCTCGTCCACGAGCGCTATCCGCACCTCGACCTCCAGGTCCACGAGGAGCAGACCGCCGGCCTGCTGGACGGCCTGCACACCGGCCGTCTGGAACTCCTGCTGCTGGCCGTCCCCCTCGGCGTCCCCGGGGTGAGGGAACTGCCCCTGTTCGACGAGGACTTCGTACTCGTGACGCCGCTCGGCCATGAGCTCGGCGGACAGCAGGGCATCCCGCGCGAGGCGCTCAGGGAGCTCAACCTGCTGCTCCTGGACGAGGGTCACTGCCTGCGCGACCAGGCCCTCGACATCTGCCGGGAGGCGGGCCGCGGCGACGCGCCGGTGACCACCACGGCCGCCGGCCTGTCGACCCTCGTCCAGCTGGTCGCCGGCGGCCTGGGCTGCACGCTGCTGCCGCGCACCGCCGTCACCGTCGAGACCGGCCGCAGCCCCCGGCTGCTCACCGGCTCCTTCGCCGCCCCCGCGCCCGCCCGCCGGATCGCCCTCGCGATGCGCACCGGCGCGGCGCGAGCGGCGGAGTACGAGGAGCTGGCGGGCGCGCTGCGCAGGGCGCTGCGACCCCTGCCGGTCCGGGTGCTCGGCGGCGACGACTGACGTCGGTCAATCGGTCAAACGAGCCCCGAACAAAGAGATTTGGGTCCATCCCGAGAACAACTTCCGTCAGCTGGGGGCAGGTCGGGAATCCCGCGCTGGGACCTGCGCCCTGACTGATACACCTTCCCTCCTCAGCGCTACGCGTCAGGCGTATGTGCGAGAGGTCGCAGGGGAGTGATGTCGGGCTGATGTCGGGTTATGAGCTGCTGGCACGCGACCTCGCCGCGTGCGGCCGGGACGGCTTCACCGGAGAACTGTGCGTGACCGGCTCGCCCGGCGGCGTCTTCCATCTGGACGGCGGCCTGGTCGTCGCCGTCGAGTCGCCGGGCGCGCCCGCCCCCGAGGCGCTGCTGCTGCGCTCCGGCCGGATCGGCGGCGAGGAGTGGACCGCGCTGGTGCGCGAGTCGGGCGGCGCGCGCTGGCCGGCCGCCGGGCTGGTCGCCCACGGCTACACCGGCGCCGCCCAGCTGCGGGTGGTGTGCGCGATGGCCCTCCAGGACGCGGCGTTCGCGGTCGTCGCCGGCAGCGTCGACGGCTGCGAACGCGGTCCGGCGACGGGTCCCCCGCCGGCCTCGGTCGCCGTCGGCGAACCGCCCACCCGGCTGCTCCAGGTCGCCTCGCGCAAACTGGCCGCGCTGCTGGCGATGCCGTGCCCCGTGCGTCCGGACCGGGAGCGTCCCGTGCCCGCGCCGCTCTCCCTGGCGGCGGCCCGCCTCGGCGCCCTGCAGCGCGAGCTGCTCGCCCACGCGGACGGCCGGCGCACCGCCCGCGACCTCGCCTTCCGAACCGGTCGCGGCGTGTACACCGTCACCGTCGAGGTGGCCCGGATGCTGGGCGAGGGGCTCCTGGAGTGCGTGGAGGCGCCCCACCCGATCCCCGTCCGACTGCCGCCCGACGGGCACGGGGTGCGCCCCCGCGAGCCGGCGCCGCCTCAGCCGCAGCCGCCGCCCCCGGAGGCGACCGCCCTGCCCCGCCGCAGGCCCGGCGCCAGCGGCATCCACGAGGCCCTCACGCCGGAGCGGAACGGCCCCGGCTGGAAGGAGTTCTTCCGCCTGCGCAACCCGACGGCGAAATGACGGCCCCGCCAGAACCCCCACGGCCACGCGGGACACCACGGCACGCGGAAACCCCCACAGAGAACAGACGGTCACATGCCATCAGAATCAGGGGAGTTGCACTCATGGACCACCAAGCCCTCGCGCGGGAGATGCGCGGCCTGCGCGAGCAGGTGACCGGGATCACCGACACGGCGGTCGCGGCGGCCGACGGACTGCTCATCGCCGCCGACACGGCCGACTCGATCGACCCCGAGGGCCTCGCCGCCCTCGCCGCGGCCGGCCTCGGCCTCGCCCGCCGCACCGCCGAGGCGACCGCCCGCGGCGCCCTGCACCGCACGGTGGCCTACGGCAGCCACGGCTGCGCCGCGTTCTACGCGGTCGGGGACACCGCGCTGATGGTCGTGCTCGGCGACGAGGGCATGGACGTGGAGCGCCTGCACCGGGCGACCCAGCCGGCCCTGCGCCGCATCGACCTGATCCTCACCGACCGTACGACCGCGCGGACCGCGGCGGACGGGACGACCGTGAAGACCGCCGAAGGAGTCTGAAGGGATGGCGACGAAACGTATGACCCCGGGTTTCTCGGACCAGGTGATGGGCCTGGTCAAGTCACTGCGTACGGATGCCCCCGACTGCGTCGCCTCCGGCGTCGTCGACATGTCCACCGGCATGCTCCTGTCCTACGAGACCGTCGACAACCACCCGCCGGAGGTACTGGACCTGCTGGCCGGGGCGACGCTCGACCTGTTCCAGGGACGCACGGTCGTGATGATCGAGGACGTCTTCAAGGAGCGTCGCGGGGTCCAGAGCGACAACCACTTCTTCCAGGAGATCCTCGTCAACAGTGAGAACCTCACTCACCTGTTCGTGCGGATGACCGAGCAGCAGGACGTGGTCGCGGTGGTCGTCTGCCGCAAGTCCGTGAACGTCGGCATGCTGTTCGCGCAGGTGCGAAGGGTGGTGCGGGAGTACCAGCTGTGAACGCGGACGGTCCCTCCCCCCGAGCGGGGGAGGGACCGTACCGGGCGCCCGGGGCGGGCGGCGGCTACTCCGTGCGCAGCCCGTCCGGCCGCATCAGCCGCATCAGCGGCGGCAGGCTCAGCAGCGTCACCAGCAGGACGACGGCCGCACCGCAGCCGGTCATCATCAGCACGCTCGACCAGTCCACGCTCACCGACGTGCCCGTCATCCGCAGCAGCACCGCGCCGAGCGTGAGCCCCACCGCCGAGGCCAGCAGCAGGCCCAGCCCGATCGGGATCGCCGTCTGCCACAGCACCGACAGCCCCAGCGTGCGCCGCCGGGTGCCGAAGGCGACCAGGGCGGACAGCAGCTTGCGCCGCTCACGCAACTGCTCCAGCTGGGAGACCAGCAGGCTCGCGCCGATCAGCAGCAGCACACAGGCCGAACCCACGAGCAGACCGGTGCGGATGGAGGCGAACGTCTCGTTCCGCTCGCTGGACGCCCAGTTCATCGGGCGCGACAGGGGATCCACCTGGAACGCCGTGTTGCGCGCGTACTCGGACGCGTCGGGCACGGAGTCGTCCATCGAGAGGTACAGCTGGCCGCTGACCGCCTTCTCGGCCGACTTGGGCAGCGCGCTCGGCGTCATGAGGAAGCCGCCGCGCTCCCACCCGGTGAGGCCCTTGACCCCGGCCACCTGGGGAACCCCCGCGGGGACCGTCCAGACGATGTCCCTGTGGTCGTCGAAGGAGCCCGGCTGAAGGTAGATCTTCTTGCCGGGCTTGTTCAGCTGCGGCCCGTCGCCCGTGTACTCGCCGCCGACGAGGACGAACACATCGCCGTCCTTGCAGGCGGGCAGCTTCGCCAGCTCGCGCAGGGCCGGGCAGTCGCCCACGGTCAGATCGCCGCTCAGGCCGGGAGCGTTCTCGCTGTTCCAGGAGGCGTCGCCCAGGTACCCCTGCCACAGGGCGGTGACCTTGCGGACGCCCTTGGTGTCGGCGAACTTCCGGGCGGTCTGCGCCATCGGGACGCCGTCCGGCACCTGCACCTGCAACTGGGCCCGGGTGACGTCCTTGCCGGTGGACTTGGTGTAGTCGCCGTCCACTCCCGCGAACAGCATCTGCAGCGCGATCGCCCCGGCGACCGCCACCGCGATGCCGTTGACCATCCGGGCCGCCGTGCCGCTGCTCAACTGAAGTCGTCGTACCGCCAGTTGCCAGGCGACTCCGCCCGATCCGAGCCGGGCGACGACCGTCTCCACGAGCCAGGGCAACAGGGCGGTGATCCCGACGAGGAGCAGCAGGACGCCGCCGGTCACCAGGTACTGGTTGAAGTTCCCGTTCTCGCGGCCCTGGCCGATCATCGGGTAGAGCATCGCGAGGCCGGCCACCGGCATCAGCAGCCGCCACCACAGCCGTCGTCGCGCCGGCTTCGCCGCGCGCACCACGCCCAGCGGTTCGATCACCACTCCGCGCAGCGCGAAGAGGGTGACCAGGACCGCGGCCGCCGGCACCGCCAGCGTGACCAGCACGGCCAGCGCGGGGGAGGGATTGAGGTAACTGGGCCACACGCTGATGCCCATCACCTCGACCGCGCCCGCCGCCTGGCGGCCGGCCAGGAAGAAGGCCGTGCCCAGCACCAGGCCCAGCAGCGAGCCGGCCATGGCCTCGCCCGCCGCGATGCGCCGGGTCATCCGGCCGTCGGAACCGATCAGCCGCAGGGCCGCGAGCCGGCGGTCGCGCCGCTCGCCGCCGAACCGGACGGCCGCGGCGATGAACACGGCCACCGGCATCAGCAGCACCACGATGACGACGAGGATCAGCAGGACCAGTACCGGGTCGGTCGTCTCCTTCGTCGGCTCGGGGTTCCCGAACTGCTTCAGCCGGGTCACCACCGCGCCGGTGCCGACATGCGCGGCGAGCCCGGAGGCGCCCGCGTAGTAGGCGAGTTCCTTGGAGCCGACCAGGCCGCTTTCCCCGATGGTCCCGACCACGCGGTAGGGCAGGCGCTCGCGCAGCAGCGCCGAACCGTCGGCGTCGAGCAGCTCGCGCAGCGCGGGCGAGACCACCATGTCGCCCGCGGCCGGGAACCGGTTCACGCCGGGCGGCAACGGGGCGTGCGTCCCTTCCGGCTCCACCATCCGGCCGCGGACGTCCTTGCCGTGGAACGTGGTGTCCGAGTCGGCGATCAGGAGGGTGTCGTCGCCCTTGCGCGGCGGTTCTCCGAACGCCCAGTCGAGCCGGGCCTCTTCACGGTCGTGGCGCACCGCGAGCGCGTTCGGCACCGCAGTCGTCAGCAGCAGGACGGCGACGCCGAGCCCCACGCCGACCGCCGTGAGCACGGCCCGGACCCAGCCCTCCCGGCCGCCCGCGAACGCGAACCGGATCCCCAGGCCCAGGTCTGCGGACCATTGGCGCAGACTCATATGACGCGCTCCATGTCGCGCGACTTGCCGTCCCGTACGACGATCTCGCGGTCGGAGTACGCGGCCACCCGTGCCTCGTGCGTGACGAGGACGACGGCAGCGTTTGCCGTCCGGGCGGCCTCGGTGAACAGCTCCATCACGCGCTCGCCGTTGAGCGAGTCCAGCGCGCCGGTCGGTTCGTCGGCGAACAGCACGCGGGGGCTGGTGACGAGCGCGCGCGCCACGGCGACCCGCTGCCCCTGCCCGCCGGAGACCTCTGCGGGCCGCTTCCTGCCGAGGTCGTCGACCTCCAGCCGTTCCATCCAGCTCAGGGCGGTGCGCTCGGCCTGCCTGCGCGGGGCGCCGTTCAGCCGCAGCGGCAGCGCCACGTTCTCCACGCAGGTCAGCTCGGGCACGAGCTGGCCGAACTGGAACACGAACCCGAACTCCGTGCGCCGCAGCCGGCTGCGCTGCGCGTCGTTCATCGTGGCGAGGTCGTGGCCGTCGTACATGATCGATCCGGAGTCGGGCGTCACGATGCCGGCGAGGCAGTGCAGCAGGGTCGACTTCCCCGAGCCGGACGGGCCCATCACCGCGACGACCTCGCCGGGGTGGATGGAGAACTCGGCGCCGTCCAGCGCCATCGTCGGGCCGTAGGCCTTGCGCAGGCTCTCGGCGACGAGCAGGGATCCCCCGGGGGCGTTCATGCGGTCACCGTGGCCTTCAGTTTGTCGAGGCGCGCGGCGGTCAGTTCCAGCCAGCGCAGGTCGGCCTCGAGATGGAACAGGGCGTGGTCGCAGATCAGCTGGTCGGCCAGGTCGCCCTTGCGCTTGCGGTCGGTGAGGATGCGCATGCTGCGCAGGTGCTCCGCACGCTGCTCGTCGAGGATGTCGGCGGCGTCGCGGCCGGTGAGCAGCGCGAGGACGATCTTCGTGTAGAGCGTGGACTGCAGATACGGCTCGGGCTTCTCGGGCGTGGCGAGCCACCGCGCGACGTCGGTGATCCCGGCGTCGGTGATCGCGTACCGCTTGCGCTCGGGTCCGCCGCCGGCCTCGACGCCGTCGACCTCGACGAGCCCGTTCTTCAGCAGACGCGACATCGTCGAGTAGACCTGGCCGTAGTGCAGCGGCCGGTCATGACCGAACTTCTCGTCGAAGGCCCGCTTGAGGTCGTAGCCGTGGCGGGGTCCGGACTCCAGGAGTCCCAGAAGGGTGTGACCGATGGACATGGCAAGGACTGTACATGCGGTGTATACCCCGCGTGTATACGCGGAGTGCGCAGGTGGCAGCGGGGGGTGGGGGTACGCAGGTGGGAGGCGGTTGTCACCGTTCTGCAACAGCCGCGCCTGCTCTTCAGGCGGCCGGGCGGGTCGCTCAGGCCGACGGCGGCCCCGAGGAGGCCCCGCCTGCGGGGCCTCCTCCGGACGGACTTCCTCCGGACGGACTTCCTCCGGACGGGCCTGCTCCGGGGGGCCGGCCCCGACGGGGCATGGGGCCGGCGTCGCCGGGGAGGCGCCCCGCCTCCCGCAGCGCCCGCCGCAGCAGGAACTCGATCTGGGCGTTGGCGGACCGCAGGTCCTCCCCGGCCCACCGGGCCAGCGCCTCGTACACCGCGGGGTCCAGCCGCAGCAGCACCTGCTTGCGCTGCGGCCGGCCCTGAGGGGCCGTCCCCCCGGAGGGGACCGTCACTGGTAGAGGGTTCCGGTGTTCAGCACCGGCTGGGGCGCCCGGTCCCCGCACAGCACCACCATCAGGTTGGACACCATCGCCGCCTTCCGCTCCTCGTCCAGTTCCACGATGCCCTGCTCGGCGATCCGGCCGAGCGCGGCCTCGACCATCCCGACCGCCCCGTCCACGATCTCCCGCCGGGCCGCGACCACCGCGCCCGCCTGCTGGCGCTGGAGCATCGCCGAGGCGATCTCGGGAGCGTACGCGAGGTGGGTGAAGCGGGACTCGATGATCCGCACGCCGGCCGCCTCCACGCGCGCGTGGAGCTCCACGGCCAGCTTCTCGGTGATCTCCTCGGCGTTGCCGCGCAGTGAGAGCCCGTTCTCGTCGTGCGAGTCGTAGGGGTACTCGATGGCGATGTGCCGCACGGCCGCCTCGGTCTGGGTGGAGACGAACTCCAGGAAGTCGTCGACCTCGAAGGAGGCCTGCGCGGTGTCCTTCACGTTCCACACCACGACCGCGGCGAGCTCGATCGGGTTGCCGTAGGCGTCGTTGACCTTGAGCACGGCCGTCTCGTGGTTGCGGACCCGGGTGGAGATCTTCTCGCGCGAGGTGAACGGGTTCACCCAGCGCAGTCCGTCCTCGCGGATGGTGCCGCGGTAGCGGCCGAAGAGCTGCACCACGCGGGCCTCGCCCGGCGCCACCGTGTTCAGTCCGCACATGGCGAGGAACGCGGCCACGGAGACCAGCACGCCGGCGACGATGAGCGCCGCCTTGAGTCCGGCCGCGGTCACCACGGCGCCGGCGGCGATCAGTCCGCCGCCGGCCAGCAGTCCGAGCAGTCCGAGCAGCAGCGCGACGCCGCCCCCCACGCTGTGCGCGGGGAACTCGTGCACGCGCGGGGCGGGCATCTCGGGCGCGTCGGCGGTGTCGACGGCGTGGGTGTGCTCGGCGGTGGCCGAAGGGTCGTGTGCGGACATGGTGGTCCCCCGTCTCTCGTCAGCAGCTGATTCAGCGATCGGCTGTCTAGCTAAGTGATATCACTTTACCCGGGAATGGCAACCCTGAGCCCTTCTCGCACGTCGAATCGGTGGGGACGTTCCACGGGTTCCGTCGTGCGGGGTGCGCATTCTCACGCCCCGCGAAGACCGGATCGGGAGCACGCCGTCATAGCGAGCGGTGTTAGCTTTCTGAGCTGACCTGGCCCTGCCCCGGGCACTGGTGTGACTGCCGAGTAGGAAGCGGAGCGAGCGGACTCATGGGACGAGCGGAAGAGAGACGAGCGCGACAGCGCGGTGGCCGCCGCGCGGCGCCCAGGAACCGCTCGACGGAGACGGAGTCGGTGGCGCCCCCCGCCCCCGGGGCCGCCGGCGGGACCGCGGCCGCGACCGGCGGTCGCGCGGCCGCCCGCAGAGGCGCGAAGAAGAGCGCCAAGGGCGGCAGGGGGAAGGCCGGCAAGAAGGACAAGAGCCTCATACGCCGGATCTTCACCTGGAAGAAGATACTGGGCACGTTCCTCGGTCTGACCGTCGCCGTGATCGGCGCCTTCGTCTGGCTGTACGTGAGCACGCCGATCCCCAAGGGCAACCCCGACGCCGACCTGCAGAGCAACGTCTACAAGTACGGCAACGGCGCCATCCTCGCCCGCGACGGCGAACTCAACCGCGAGAACGTCGACCTCGCCCAGGTGCCCAAGCCCGTCCAGCACACCTTCGTCGCCGCCGAGAACAAGTCCTTCTACACCGACGCCGGCGTCGACCTGAAGGGCACCACCCGCGGCGTCCTCAACACGCTCATGGGCAAGGGCGCGCAGGGCGGTTCGACGATCACCCAGCAGTACGTCAAGAACTACTACCTGAGCCAGGAACAGACCGTCACGCGCAAGCTGAAGGAACTGGTCATCTCCCTCAAGCTGGACCGGGAGGAGTCCAAGGACTACATCCTGGCCGGCTACATCAACACCAGCTACTACGGCCGCGGCGCCTACGGCATCCAGGCCGCCGCCCAGGCCTACTACGGCGTCGACGCCGGCAAGCTGAGCGTCGCACAGGGCGCCTACCTCGCAGCCCTCCTGCAGGCCCCCAGCCAGTACGACTGGTCTTCCGCCTCCGCCACGGGCCAACGCCTGGTCACGGCACGCTGGAACTACGTCCTGGACAACATGGTCGAGCAGGACTGGCTGAAGAAGTCGGAACGCGACGCCATGACGTTCCCGAAGCCCAAGGAGCCCAAGGCCGCCCCCGGCAAGGAGGGCCAGGTCGGCTACCTGGTGGACGCGGCCAACGCCGAGCTCGCCCGCCAGCTCGTGGCCCAGGGCGCCGCCGACGATCTCGAGTCCGCCAACGCCCTGGTCAGGAAGGGCGGCTGGAACATCGAGCTGAACATCGACAAGGCGAAGCAGAAGAAGCTCGAAGAGACGGTCAAGGAACAGCTGACCAGCAAGCTCGACAAGAAGAAGCGCAAGGTCGACGGCGACGTCCAGGCCGGCGCGGTGTCCGTGAACCCGAAGACGGGCGCGGTCGAGGCGATGTACGGCGGCGTCGGCTACACCGAACACTTCGTCAACAACGCCACCCGCACCGACTACCAGCCGGCCTCCACCTTCAAGCCCGTGATCCTCGCCGCGGCCTTCGACGAGAACGCCAAGACGCAGAAGGGCGAGCAGATCACCGCCGACACCCTCTACGACGGCACCAGCAAGCGCCCCGTCGTCGGCAGCGACATCGGCTTCGCCCCGGAGAACGAGGACGACCAGGACTACGGCGACGTCACCGTCCAGACGGCGCTGAACCAGTCGATCAACTCCGTCTTCGCGCAGATGGGCGTCGACGTCGGCATGCCCGAGGTGCTGAAGGTCGCCGGCAACCTCGGCATGGACACCAAGGGCCTGAAGGCCGTGCCCGCCCAGACCCTGGGCACCATGAGCGCGAGCCCCCTGCAGATGGCCGGTGTCTACGCCACCCTCGACAACCACGGCAAGAAGGTCACCCCGGCGATCATCAAGTCGGCGCAGAACAGCGCCCACCCGTCGTTCCAGCTCGCCAAGGCCGTCGGCGGCCAGGTGATCGACAGGGAGGCCGCCGACTCCGTCACCTCGGTCCTCACCGGCGTGGTCGACGACGGCACGGCCAAGAAGTCCGTGCGCGACAACCCGCTGCGCAAGGGCCAGAAGGTGGCCGGCAAGACGGGCACCTCCGACAACAACAAGTCCGCCTGGTTCACCGGCTACACCCCCGACCTGGTGACCTCGGTCGGCCTGTTCGGCGAGGACGCCAAGACCCACGCGCAGGTGCCGCTGACCGGCGCGACGACGGGCCTGACCTCGACCAAGGGCCGCATCAACGGCGGTGGCTTCCCGGCGCAGATCTGGGCGACCTACACCTTCGGCGTCTCGACCAAGGTCAGCAAGTTCGACCTGGAGACCGACCAGGGCGCGGCCGTCCGCACGTCGTCGCCGTCCCCGTCCACCTCGCCGTCGCCGAGTGCCTCGCCGTCGTCCTCGCCCAAGCCGAGCACGTCGCCGTCGTCGTCGCCGAAGCCGTCCTCGTCGCCGTCCTCGTCGCCGTCCCCGTCGCCGAAGCCGTCCTCGTCGCCGTCCTCGTCGCCGTCCCCGTCGCCGAAGCCGGACGATCCGCCCGGCCAAGGCGACGATCCCGCGAACCCGCTCCTCGGCCAGTAGCGCAACGGCGCGAGAACACCGCAGAGGGGCGCCCGGAGATCTCCGGGCGCCCCTCTCGTCGTCGTCACACTTCGGCGGACCCACTCGAGGCGAACGAGAGGCCCTGCCCCCGGTTCAGCTCATCGCGTTCCCTCGACGGGATCAGTCGTACCACTTGACCCAGAGGGCGGAGTTGTCATAGGTGCCGATGTAGAACTCGGCCCGCTTGTTGTCGCCGTCGACGTACTTTCCGATGTTTCTCCAGATCCAGCAGCCGGCGCCCTGGACCGCGCCCACGAACTCATGACCGTTGTCCGGGTCGTACTCCCAAAGGTCATAGGCGTAGCTCCTGGAGCTGCCGGTGATGATGCAGGCCTTGATGTCACCACCGGTCGACAGCGCCTGGCCGGAGCGTATGTAGTCGGCGGTGCTGACGGGGAATTTCGTGTCACCGATGTAGTCCCAGCCCGAGCTTGCCTGGGCGGGCGCCCCGAAGAGCGAGAAAGTGGCTCCTGCGGCCACCACGACTGTGGCCTTAGCGGCGAATCTGCGCAGATTCATCCGTTGTCCTCCCGTTATTTATTCGGTGCATGACAAAGTCGCCCTTGATAGCACTGGTGTGCGGCAAGGGTGTGTGCGACACATTAGGTCGCCTTGATCTCCCGCGTGCGGAATTACCGTCCATCCGCAATTCCGCGCCTGCGGAAATTGTGGATGGACGGTGAGCGCGCCCACAAAACCCCCGGAGCCGGCGATCCGCGGTGCAACGTCGACCCTCAGCTCCGGTTCAGCTCGAACCAGACCACCTTGCCGGTGCTGAGCCGCGTGGCGCCCCAGCGCCGGGCCAGCCGGTTGACCAGGTACAGGCCGCGACCGCCCTCGTCGGTCGCCCGGGCCTGCCGCAGCCGGGGCAGCTGCGGCACGTCGTCCCCGACCTCGCAGCGCAGCACGTCGGTGCGCAGCAGCCGCAGCGTCACCGGCCGAGAGGCGTACCGCACCGCATTGGTGACGACCTCGCTGACCAGCAGCTCCACCGAGTCGGACATGTCCTCCAGGCCCCATCGGGACAGCGCCCGCCGGGCCAGCCGACGGGCGCGGCCCGGCGCCGCGTCCTCCGGTTCCAGGAGCCAGTACGCCACGTCACTCGGCGCGATCCCGTCGAAGCGGGCGGCGAGCAGCGCGATGTCGTCGTCCCGGTCACCCGGGCCGAGCATGTCGAGCACCTCGTCGCACAGCGCCTCCAGCGGCGGCGGGTGATCCGGCCCGGTGAGCTGCGCGGTGGCCGCGAGCTTCTCCCGCAGCTGTTCTATGCCGGTCGCCACGTCCCGCAGCCGGGACTCCACCAGGCCGTCGGTGTACAGCAGCAGCGTCCCCCCGGCCGGTGCGTCCAGCTCCACCGCCTCGAAGTCGACCCCGCCCACGCCGATCGGCGCGCCCGGCGGAACCCGCAGCACCTCCGCCCGGCCGCCCAGATGCAACAGGATGGGCGGCGGATGGCCCGCGTTGGCGATGGTGATGCGGTGCGCGACCGGGTCGTAGACGGCGTACAGGCACGTCGCCATACGGTCGGTGCCCAGCCGCTGGGCCTGCTCGTCGAGATGGTGCAGGACCTCCTGCGGCGGCAGGTCGAGACCGGCGAGCGTCTGCGCCGTGGTGCGCAGCTGACCCATGATGGCCGCCGACGTCATGGAGTGCCCCATGACGTCGCCCACCACCAGCGCCACCCGGCTGCCGGGCAGCGGGATGGCGTCGTACCAGTCGCCGCCGACCCGAGCGGTCTCCGCCGCGGGCAGATACCGGGAGGCCAGCCGCACGCCCGTGGGACGCGGCAGGGTCTCCGGCAGCATCGTGCGCTGCAGCTCGTCGGCGATGTACGCCTCACGGTCGTACAGCACCGCCTTGTCGATGCCCAGGGCGCTGTGGGTGGCGAGCTGCGCGGCCACGAGCAGGTCGTCGTTCTCGAACGGGATGCGCTCCGGACGCCGCAGGAACACGGCGGCGCCGATCACCCGGCGACGGCCCCGCAACGGGGCCAGGATCGCCCGCTGACCGCCCGGGACCGCCAAGGTGCTGTCCGTGCCCAGGAGTTCGGGCAGCGCGGCGCGAGCGGCCGGGTGGTCGGCGAACACCGGACGCACCCCGCGCAGCACCTCCGCGAGCGCCCCGCCGGGCCGCACCTCGCACATGTCGCCGACCGAGGCCGACAGCTCCGCGGTCAGCTCCGCCGGCTCCGGGAGCGGCAGGGCCAGCGCCGCGAAGCCGGTCTCGGTGTCCCGCTCCTCCGGGATCCGGTCGGTGCGGCGCAGCCGCAGCATGATGCGGTCCGCCGCGGGCCGCTCGTCGCCGACCGGCAGCGGGTCGCGCAGATAGACGAGGATCGCGTCGGAGAAGGTCGGCACGGTGGCCCGGCACAGCCCCATCACGATCTCGTCGAGGTCCAGACCGCGGGCGATCCGCCGGGTGGCGGCGCCCACGAACCGCAGCCGGTCGCCCTCCCGCCGCATGGGGGTGGGCCGGCCGGGCGTCAGCCCGGCGCCGGCGCGCCGCTCCTGTCCGCCGGGACCGCGTTCCTGGTGTCCGTCACCGCCCGGCTGGGCCGGGATGGACTCGGGCGCCGGGCGTGGCCGGTGCGTGTCGGACTCCGCGGTCGCCGAAGGCTGGGAGTGCTCGGCGCCCGCACCCGCCTCCGCCCCGGCCGCGTCCTTACCCGTGGCTCCCTGGCCGCCCATGTCGCCCTTTCCGCCCTTGCCGCACGTCGTCGTACCCGAGGCGTCGGGCGGTAAGACGGACGGGCCCGGCACGGGGGCCGGAGTATGCAGGAGTGCCCCACGGGGGTCCGTGGGGTCGACGCCCTGGGGGCGTTCGTAGGAGGTGGGCTGCTCCGTCACGCGTGTCGAATCCGTCCGTCCGGGGCTGCGCGCCTCGCGCGCAGTTGGTCCCGCAGAAAACCCGATACCCGGAATACGTGTCCCCGGAACGGATTTCCCGCGTGGTCAGAGGTTGTCTGTGTGTCGCCCGTGGACCGCTCGCGGCCCAGGTGGCCGACGCCGAGCGTGCCGCCGGTGTTGCCCTCGTACCCCTCGCTCACGTCCTGCCGCCCCTCGGTGACGTTCGGTCAGACCCGGCGACTGCTCCGGGAGTTACTGCCAGCGTGCCTTGCGGAGGACGATCCTACGTTTGTCGCCCGGGGGCGCATCAAGGGTCTCATGTGGACATGTGCGCGGGCGTACGGTCCCAGTCCTCCGGCAGCAACGGTACGGCCCAGGACGGATCCGGGCGCCAGTGCTGCCAGCCCTCGTCGAACGGCGGCCCCCAGGCGCGGATCGTTTCCAGCGCCCTGCGGCCCGCCAGCAGCACCTGTTCGGCGACCGTCCGGTCCATCAGTCCGTCCTGCTGGGCCTGCGCGAACTCGTCCTCGTCGCGCCAGCCCCAACTGTGATCGGGGTAGACGCAGATGTCCAGAAAGTGGTCCTCGGAGTCCACTCCGCCGTCCCAACGGACAAGCGGCTCCTCCAGGTTGACGTACCAGTTCTTGAACTGCCAGCCCGGCTCCCAGAAGAGCCACACCGACCAGGGCTCGCCCGGCCGGGCCAGCTTCAGCACGCCGGTGCCGAACCAGCGGTCGCGCTGCACCGTGCGCGGCTTGGTGTAGCGGGTGCGCAGCGGCTCCCGGTGCGGCGGCGTGCCGTCCGCGAGCACCGGCTTGACGCACTCGGTGCCCGGGGCCAGCCAGACCGCCAGCACCTCCGCGTCGTCGCGCACCACGGTGACCGGGCGGGCGATGTGGAAGCCCGCGCCGCCGTTCTCCCGGTAGCGCCACAGGATCCGGTCCCCGGGCTCCCAGAAGGCCGCCGCATCGCCCGATCCCACGCGTCTCACCGCTTCACCGTCTGCCATGGAGAGATATTAGGTGCCATGGCCATATGACGCTGCGGCGCGTGACACGGTTCTCACGCCGGGGCGCGAAAGGTCACGGGCGCGTCATCCGCAGGACATCCAGGGCCTCGTCGAGCTGCTGGACCGTCAGGTCGCCGCGCTCCACGTATCCGCCCGCGAGGACCGTCTCACGGATCGTCCTGCGCTCCGCCAGCGCCTTCTTGGCCACCTTGGCGGCCTCCTCGTAGCCGATGTACTTGTTCAGCGGGGTGACGACGGAGGGCGAGGACTCGGCGTACTCCCGGGCGCGTTCGCGGTGGGCGACGATCCCGTCGACGGTCCGGTCGGCGAGCAGCCGCGACACGTTGGCGAGCAGCCGGATCGACTCCAGCACGTTCTTCGCGATCACCGGCAGCATGACGTTCAGCTCGAAGTTGCCCGCCGCGCCTGCCGTGGCCACCGTCGCGTCGTTGCCGACGACCTGTGCGGCCACCATGAGGACGGCCTCCGGGATCACCGGGTTGACCTTGCCGGGCATGATCGAGGAACCGGGCTGGAGGTCGGGGAGGCTGATCTCGGCCAGTCCGGTGCGCGGCCCGGAGGCCATCCACCGCAGATCGTTGGCGATCTTCGTGAGGCCGACCGCGACGGTCCGCAACTGCCCGCTGGTCTCGACGATCCCGTCCCGCGCGCCCTGGGCCTCGAAGTGGTCGCGCGCCTCGGTCAGCGGCAGCCCGGTGCTCCGGGCGACCTCCTCGATGACGGCGGCGGAGAAACCGGGCGGCGTGTTGATGCCGGTGCCGACGGCCGTGCCGCCCAACGGGAGCTCGGCGAGCCGGGGGAGGGAGGCGGTGAGCCGCTCGACGCCGTACCGCACCTGGGCGGCGTACCCGCCGAACTCCTGGCCGAGGGTGACGGGCGTGGCGTCCATGAGATGGGTCCGCCCCGACTTCACGACGTCGGCGAACTCCTCCGCCTTGCGGCCGAGGGCGTCGGCCAGGTGCTCCAGGGCGGGGATCAGATCCCGCGTGACGGCGGCGGTGGCGGCGATGTGGATCGAGGACGGGAAGACGTCGTTGGAGGACTGCGAGGCGTTGACGTGGTCGTTGGGGTGTACCTCCCGGCCCAGCCGCTCGCCGGCCAGGGTGGCGAGCACCTCGTTGGCGTTCATGTTGGAGGAGGTGCCGGAGCCGGTCTGGAACACGTCCACGGGAAAGTGCTCGTCCCACTTCCCGTCGGCCACCTCGCGGGCCGCCTCCTGGATCGCCTCGGCGATGTCCTTGTCGAGCACTCCGAGACCGGCGTTGACCTTCGCCGCGGCCCCCTTGATCCGGGCGAGCGCCTCGATGTGCGCCCGCTCGAGGCGCTGCCCGGAGACGGGGAAGTTCTCGACGGCACGCTGGGTCTGCGCCCGCCACTTGGCCTCGGCGGGCACCCGGACCTCGCCCATGGAGTCGTGCTCGATGCGGTAGTCGCTCATGACCGGTACAGCGTGCGGCGCGCCCCGCTTGTTCCTGGCGCAGGGCCTTTCGGGCCACCGCGCCGGGCGGGGCGCGCCGGGCGTGCCGGTGTACGCCGGTGTACGGGTGCTCCTGCGTACCGGGGAGCGTCAGCCCAGCCCCGGTCCCCGCACCGGGATCGACGTGAACGTCGGCTGCTCGGGTTCCCGCGAGGTGAAGAAGTCGTTGCCCTTGTCGTCCACGACGACGAACGCCGGGAAGTCCTCGACCTCGATCTTCCAGACGGCCTCCATGCCGAGCTCCTCGTACTCGACGACCTCGACCTTCTTGATGCAGTCCTGCGCGAGGCGCGCGGCCGGGCCGCCGATCGAGCCGAGGTAGAAGCCGCCGTGGCTGCCGCAGGCGTCGGTGACCTGCTGCGAGCGGTTGCCCTTGGCCAGCATCACCTTGGAGCCGCCCGCCGCCTGGAACTGCTCGACGTAGGAGTCCATGCGGCCGGCCGTGGTCGGGCCGAACGAGCCGGACGCGTACCCCTCGGGGGTCTTCGCGGGGCCGGCGTAGTACACCGGGTGGTCCTTGAGGTACTGAGGCATCTCCTCGCCCGCGTCCAGCCGCTCCTTGATCTTGGCGTGCGCGATGTCGCGGGCCACCACCAGTGGACCGGACAGCGACAGGCGGGTCTTGACCGGATACTTCGTCAGCTCGGCCAGGATGTCGTCCATCGGCTGGTTCAGGTCGATCCGCACGACGTCACCGGACTCGTCCAGGTGCTCGTCCGTGGTGTCGGGCAGGAACCGCGCCGGGTCGGTCTCGAGCTGCTCGAGGAAGACGCCCTCGGCGGTGATCTTCGCGACGGCCTGGCGGTCGGCCGAGCAGGACACGGCGATCGCGACGGGGCAGGAGGCGCCGTGCCGCGGCAGACGGACCACCCGCACGTCGTGGCAGAAGTACTTGCCGCCGAACTGCGCGCCGATCCCGATCCGCTGCGTCAGCTCGAAGACCTTCTCCTCCAGCTCCTTGTCGCGGAAGCCGTGGCCGAGCGCGGAGCCCTCGGCCGGGATCTCGTCCAGGTAGTGCGCGGAGGCGTACTTGGCGGTCTTCAGCGCGTACTCGGCGGACGTGCCGCCGACGACGATCGCCAGGTGGTACGGCGGGCAGGCGGCCGTGCCCAGCGAACGGATCTTCTCCTCCAGGAACTTCATCATGGAGGCCTCGTTCAGGACGGCCTTGGTCTCCTGGTAGAGGAAGCTCTTGTTGGCGGAGCCGCCGCCCTTGGCCATGAAAAGGAACTTGTACGCGCCCCCGTCGGCGGCGTACAGCTCGATCTGGGCCGGGAGGTTGGAGCCGGTGTTCTTCTCCTCCCACATGGTGAGCGGAGCCATCTGCGAGTAGCGCAGGTTGAGGTTCAGGTAGGCGTCGTAGATGCCGCGGCTCAGCGCCGCCTCGTCGCCGCCCTCGGTGAGGACGTTCTGCCCGCGCTTGCCCATCACGATGGCGGTGCCGGTGTCCTGGCACATCGGCAGCACGCCGGCGGCCGCGATGTTCGCGTTCTTCAGCAGGTCCAGCGCGACGAACTTGTCGTTGGCGGAGGCCTCGGGGTCGTCGATGATGCGGCGCAGCTGCGCGAGGTGCGCGGGGCGCAGGTAGTGCTGGATGTCGTGGATCGCCTCGGCGGCGAGCTTGCGCAGCGCCTCCGGCTCGACCTTGAGGAACGTCCGCCCGTCGGCCTCGAAGGTGGAGACACCCTCGGAGGTCACCAGCCGATAGGGGGTGGTGTCCTCTCCCTGGGGGAGCAGATCGGTGTATGCGAACTCAGGCATCTCGCCCATTCCTCACTCGACAGACGGCGACCGCCTCCATCGGCGGGCGTCCACCAGCGTAGAACCTGCCCCCGACGGCGGGCCTGTGAGGTAAGGCTCAGTGCTCGCGGGGCCGCGACGGTCGGGGGTATCGCGATCTATCGTGTGTCGGTACGCTGCTGTCGTGGACCTTCAGAAGCAGACCGCCGCACCCACGCAGACCGCCGAGCTGCGCGCCTCGGACGCCGACCGGGACCGTATCGCCGACATGCTCCGCGAGGCCCTCGCGGAGGGCCGGCTGACCGCCGACGAGCACGCCGAACGCGTCGAGGGCGTGCTGGCCGCCAAGACGGTCGGCGAGCTGCAGGCGTTCGTGCGGGACCTGCCCGCCGCGCACGAGCGCCGCGGCGCCCCCGCCGCCGCTCCCGGCCGGCCGGCGCCGGGCGCGATCCCCGCCGACCCCGACGACAACGTGGTCGCGGTCTTCAGCAGCGCCGTCCGCCGGGGCCGCTGGCGCGCCGGGCGTCGCATCCACGTGTACGCGGTCTTCGGCTCCGTCGAGATCGACCTGACCGAGGCGCTCTTCGAGTACCAGCAGGTGGTGATCAAGGCGTTCTCGGTCTTCGGCAACGTGGAGGTCCGCGTCCCGGAGAACGTCTCGCTGCGCGGCACCGGCGGCGCGGTCCTCGGCAACTTCGAGGTGGACGCGCTCGACTCCCCGCAGTCCGACGCCCCGGTGGTCTACGTCGACGGCTGGGCGGTGCTGGGCAACATCGAGGGCCGGCCGAAGCGGGGCAAACTCGTGGCGGACATTCTCGATCGGGTCCAGGACAAGGTCGACCGAAGTCTGCGCAGACACCTGGACCGCTGACGGTCGTCGGGCGGCACGAGCGGTCCCGGCGGCGGCGGTCCGGAACTCAGTGCATAGGCGCGCGCACAGCGGGTAGGCCTGCTGCATCGTCTCTCGCTCGCGAAGCCGTCGTCAGGAGAAGACCCGTGCTGCAACCGCCGCATTCGCCCCTGCAGGTCGCCGCCGTCCCGGCCCGGCAGGACCCAGGGCGCGACAGGGACCAGGACGACCCCTGGCACACCGACGCGGTGTGCCGGCGCGACGAGGCGGGCCTGTTCTTCGCCCCTTCCAAGGAGCCCACGGCCGCCCGGCTGTCCCGGGAGGAAGCGGCCAAGCGGGTCTGTGCGCGCTGTCCCGTCATGGTCGAGTGCCGCGAGCACGCACTGCTGCAGCCCGAGCCCTACGGCGTCTGGGGCGGTCTCACCGCCGCCGAGCGCCGCGTGGTCCTCGCGCGGCGCCGCCGCCGCGACGTGGAACTGCAGAAGACGGTGCGCGCGACGGACCGCATAGCCCAGGCGGGCTGAACGAAGGGCGCCCCCTCCGCACCGGGGGCGCCCTCCTCTGCCGCTCTCCGGCCCGGCAGGGCCGGAGGCCTACTTGGCCCGGTCGAAGTCGACCGCGCTGTAGGCCCGCAGCTTGCTCAGCCGGTGCTCGGAGTCGATCCGCCGGACCGTCCCGGACTTCGACCGCATCACGATCGAGTCGGTGGTCGCGGTCTCCGACCGGTACCGGACACCCCGCAGCAGTTCGCCGTCGGTGATGCCGGTGGCGACGAAGAACACGTTCTCGCCGGTCACCAGGTCCTCGGTGGTCAGCACCCGGTCGAGGTCGTGCCCGGCGTCGATCGCCCGCTGCCGCTCCTCGTCGTCCTTGGGCCACAGCTTGCCCTGGATGACGCCGCCCAGGCACTTCACGGCGCAGGCCGAGATGATGCCCTCGGGAGTGCCGCCGATGCCGAGCAGCAGGTCGACGCCGGTGCCCTCGCGCAGCGCGAGGATCGAGCCGGCCACATCGCCGTCGGAGATCAGCTTGATGCGCGCCCCGGTCGCCCGGATCTCCTCGATGATGCCCTCGTGTCGCGGCCGGTCCAGGATGACGACGGTGACGTCCTCCGGCGTGGCCCGCTTGGCCTTGGCGACCCGGCGGATGTTGACCTCGACGGGCGCGTTGATGTCCACGAACTCGGCGGCCTCGGGGCCGGTGACCAGCTTGTCCATGTAGAACACGGCGGACGGGTCGAACATCGCGCCGCGCTCGGTGGCCGCGAGGACGGCGATCGCGTTCGGCATGCCCTTGGCGGTCAGCGTGGTGCCGTCGATGGGGTCGACCGCGATGTCGACCTCGGGACCGGTCTGGTCGCCGACGCGCTCGCCGTTGAAGAGCATCGGGGCTTCGTCCTTCTCGCCCTCGCCGATGACGACCACGCCGTTCATGGACACGGTCGAGACGAGGGTCCGCATGGCGCGCACCGCGGCGCCGTCGGCGCCGTTCTTGTCGCCGCGTCCCACCCAGCGGCCGGCGGCCATCGCGGCCGCTTCGGTCACCCGGACGAGCTCAAGGGCGAGGTTGCGGTCCGGGGCCTCGGAGGGGACATCGAGTTCGGACGGCAAGTGATGATGCTCGGTCATCGGAGCGCACCTTTCTGACTGATACGACGACGGCCGGATGAGGGTTCGATCCCCGACTCTATCGTCAGTCCGACAAAATGAGCAGGGGACCCCACGGATGAGCGCACCGGGCACCTGCGACGATAGGGGCGTGGCAGGTTCGAACGGCAGACAGAAGACGGCCCGGGACATGATCCTCTCCCTGGGGCTCATCATGATCGCGGCGTGGGTGATCTATCTCTTCATCCCCCACGACGACCGCGCTCCCGACGTCAAGCGGGTCGACTACCGCGTCGAACTCCTCACGGCGCGCCGCGCGGCGTCGTACCCGGTGGCCGCGCCCGAGGGCCTGCCGAGTACCTGGAAGGCCACCTCGGTGCGCTTCCGGGGCGACGACTTCGACGCCTGGCACCTCGGTTTCCACACCCCGGACGGGGAGTACGTGACCATCGAGCAGTCCACTCAGCGGCGCTCGCAGTTCATCGAGGAGGCCAGCCAGGGGGCGTCCGAGACCAAGGTGACCGAGCTGATCGGCGGCCGCACCTGGGTCCGCTACACCGGCGGCCGCTACGACGCGCTCGTGCTGAAGGACGCCGGCGGCTCCACCACGGTGGTCGCGGGCACGGCGGGCTTCGCCCAGCTCTCGACGATGGCCGGCGCGCTGAAGCTGGCGTGAGCGCCCCGGACGTGGGGGGGGGGGGGGGG
>NZ_JBMNDR010000117.1:0-22139 GCF_052543235.1 Streptomyces sp. SAS_272
GGGCCGCCGCCGTGCGGCGGGTGGGCGCGGCGGGCCGTCGCTGGCGGACCGTGCACCTCGGGGCGTGCGCCGCCATGCTGGCCGTCGCGCTCACCGCCGGTGCGGTCGCGCTCGGGGCGGTGCACGACCAGAGCGGGGTCCCCGTGGCGGCGGCCGCGGCGGTCTCCCCCGGGCTGCTCGCCGGCGGCGACCTCGACGCGAGCATCACCGCCCTGCAGGCCCATCTGCGCGCACAGCCCCGTGACTTCGGCGGCTGGGCCACCCTCGGGCTCGCCTACGTCGAGCAGGCCCGCACCAAGGGCGACCCCTCCCGCTACCCGCAGGCCGAGCAGGCCCTCAAGCGCTCCCTGGCCCTGCGCGCCGACAACGACCAGGCCCTGGCCGGCCGCGCGGCCCTCGCCGCCGCGCGCCACGACTTCGCCGGCGCCCTGTCCTTCGCCGACCGGACGCTGAAGCAGAACCCCTACAACGAACGCGCCCTGAGCTCCCGGATCGACGCCCTGGTCGAGCTCGGCCGCTATGACGACGCAGACGCCGCGGTCCGCACGGCGGACCGACGAAGGCCCGGGGTGCCGGTGTTCACCCGCTACGCCTACGTCCACGAGCTGCGCGGCGACGTCACGACCGCCCGCCGGGTCCTGGACCGGGCGCTGGCCGCGTCCAGTTCGCCCGGCGACATCGCCTACGTCGCCGCCCAGCTCGGTCAACTCGCCTGGAACCAGGGCGACTACGCGACCGCCCTCACCCACTACGCCCGCGCCCTCGCCGCCGACGAGAACTACCTCCCCGCGCTGGAGGGCCGCGCCCGCGCCCAGGCGGCGAGCGGACGGCAGGCGGAAGCCGTCAAGGGACTGGAACTCATCGTCGCCCGCTACCCGCTGCCCGGCCCGCTGGTCGAACTCGGCGAGCTGTACGAGGCCCGGGGCGGAGCGGGGGACGCGGCGAAGGCCGCCGACCAGTACGCCCTGGTCGACGCCTGGACCGCCATCGCCCGCGCCAACGGCGTCAACGCCGACCTCGACACCGCGCTCGCCGCCGCCGACCACGGCGACCGGGCCACGGCCCTGCGGGCGGCCCGCGACGACTGGTCCCGCAGGCACACCGTGCACACCGCGGACGCCCTCGCCTGGGCGCTGCACGTCAACGGCAGGGACGCCGAGGCTCTCCCCTACGCCCGGCAGGCCACGGCCACCGGTTACCGCAACGCGTCCTTCCTGTACCACCTCGGGGTGATCGAGAAGGCGACCGGCCATCCGCAGGACGCCCGTACCCACCTCTCCGCCGCCCTGAAGCTGAACCCCGGCTTCTCCGCACTGGGCGCCCGCGAGGCCCGTACGGCGCTCAAGTCGCTGGAGGCGACCAAGTGATCTCACGTCGTCTGTTCGCCTCCTGCGCGGCCGTGTTCACGGCCGGGTGCGCGCTCGTGCTGGTTCCTTCCGCCGCCGCGAGCGCGCACCCCCTCGGCAACTTCACCGTCAACCGCTACGACGGTCTCGTCGCCGCACCCGGGCAGCTGCGCGTCGACCACGTCGAGGACCTCGCCGAGATCCCGGCGACCCAGGCCAAGCCCGACATCGAGCGGCTGGGGATGGACGCCTGGGCGCGGGAGCGCTGCGCCACCGCCGCCGACGGCAGCAGGCTCACCGTCGACGGCCGGGCCGTGCCGCTCACCGCGGGCGTGAGCAAGGCGGTCGTACGTCCCGGTCAGGCGGGGCTCGACACGCTCCGCGTCGAGTGCCGGCTGACGGCTCCGCTGCCCGACGAGAACGCTGTCGCCCTCGCCTTCCACAGCGAGGGCGCCTCCACCGGACCCGGCTGGCGTGAGATCACCGCGCGCGGCGACCGGATGACGCTCACCGACTCCGACGTGCCGAAGAAGTCGGTCTCGCACGAACTGACCACGTACCCCAAGGAGTTGCTGTCCTCGCCGGCGGACACCGCGACGGCGTCCGTGACGGTGCGGCCCGGCGGCGCGGCTCTCGTCGAGGAGGGCCGGGACGCGCCGGCCGCGTCCGTGCTGCCCCGTGGCGCCGACCGGTGGACCCGGGCGCTGGACGACCTGGTCGCCCGACAGGACCTCACCGTCGGCTTCGCGGCGCTGGCCCTGGTGATCGCCGTGGTCCTCGGCGCGATGCACGCCGTCGCGCCCGGGCACGGCAAGACCATCATGGCGGCGACGGCGGCCGCGCGGGGCGGCAAGGCGCGGATGAAGGACGTCCTCCCGCTCGCCGCCTCCGTCACCGTCACGCACACCCTGGGCGTCGTCGCGCTCGGCCTGCTCGTCACCGCCGGTTCGGCCGCGGCGCCGTCGGTGATCGCCTGGCTGGGGCTGGCGAGCGGGGCGCTGGTGCTCTTCGCCGGCGCGACCCTCGCCCGTCGCGCCTGGCGCGGCCGAGGCGCGGGCGCCCCGCACGACCATGGCCACGACCACCCGCACCCGCACGGCGACGGTCATGACCACCCGCACGGCGACGGTCACGGTCACGACCACCCGCATCCCCCTGCGCCCGCGAAGACTCCCGAGCGTCAACTCGCCCTCGTCGGGGCCACCACCCCGCACACCCATGCCCATCACGACGCCGACCACAGCCACGGTCACGGCCACGACCACGGTCACGACCACGCGCAGGAACACGACCACAGCCACGACCACGCCCGGCCGCACGACCACGACCACCACCACGACCACGGCCGTCCGCACACCCACGGGGGTCACACGCACTCCCACGGCGGCCGCACCCACACCCACGCCGTCGCCCCCACCCTCCGCGGGACGCTCCTGCTCGGGTTCGCCGGAGGCATGGTGCCCAGTCCGTCCGCCGTGGTCGTGCTGGTCGGCGCGGCCGCGCTCGGCCAGGCCTGGTTCGGGCTGCTGCTCGTCGTCGCCTACGGCGTCGGGCTCGCGCTGACCCTGACCGCCGCCGGGTTCGCCGTCGTCCGGCTGGGCGCCGGCGCGACCCGCCTGCTGGAGCGGCAGCCGCGCTGGACGGGCCACCCGGCCGTGACCCTCGTCCGCCGCAACCTGCCCCTGTGGTCCGCGTTCCTCGTGGTGGCCCTCGGCGCCGGACTGGTGCTCAAGGGGGCCGCATCCGTACTCGGCTGAGCTACGTTTGTGGGGTTGCGGAGGCTTTCGCCCGGATGCGAAGAGCGAAATGGGGGCGCGGTGACGGAAGAACCGGGCAGTGAACGTCTGATCGCGGGCCGGTACCGGCTGCTGACACCGCTCGGCGAGGGCGGCATGGGCACGGTGTGGCGGGCGCGGGACGAGGTGCTGCACCGCGAGGTCGCCGTCAAGGAGGTCCGGGCCCCGCACGGGCTGGCGGCCTCGGACGTCGAGCGGCTGTACGCCCGGCTGGAGCGCGAGGCCTGGGCCGCGGCCCGGGTCGCGAACCGGAACGTCGTGACGGTGTACGACGTGGCCACCCAGGACGGGCGGCCGTGGATCGTCATGGAGATCGTGCACGGCATCTCCCTCGCCGACCTGCTGGACGCGCAGGGCCCGGTCGAGCCGGCGCGGGCCGCGCACATCGGCGCCGAGGTGCTGGCCGCGCTGCGGGCCGCGCACGAGGCCGGGGTGCTGCACCGGGACGTGAAGCCGGCGAACGTGCTGATGTCGAACGACGGCCGGGTGGTGCTCACCGACTTCGGCATCGCCACCGTCGAGGGCACCTCCGCGCTGACGATGACCGGCGAGGTCATCGGCTCCCCCGAGTTCCTCGCGCCGGAGCGGGCGCTGGGGCGCACGCCGGGGCCCGAGTCGGACCTGTGGTCGCTGGGGGTGCTGCTGTACGCGGCGGTCGAGGGCAACTCCCCTTTCCGCCACGACACCCCGCTGAGCACCCTGCGCGCGATCGTGGACGAGGAGCTGCCGCCGCCGCGCCGGGCCGGTCCGCTGGCGCCGGTGATCGAGGGACTGCTGCGCAAGGATCCGGCCGAGCGGCTGCCGGCCGACCGGGCCGAGCAGGATCTGCGGCTCGTCGCCGCCGGGGGCGCCCCCTCCGGGGGAGCCGATTTCCGCACCGACGGGGCCCGCACCGTGCCGTACACGGCGTTCCCGCCGACACCCGCGCCCCGCGGCGAACCGATGGGGCATGCGTCGACCGCCGCGACCCCACCCCAGCCCTGGTCGACGACGCCGCCGGCCACGTCGTCGACGGCCGCCGGGGAGCCGGACCGCGGCCGGCGGACCGGCACGGTCCTCGTCGTGGGCGTGCTGGCGCTTGCGCTGGCGGTCGCGGGGCTGACCTACGGGCTGCTGAACCACGACGACGGCGACAAGAGCGGGTCCGGCGGGGTCACCAACAGCGCTTCGGGGGTGGCGAGTCCGCCGCAGACGCAGCCGGAGACCAGCGCGCAGGCCGAGTCGCCCAGTCCGAGCCCGAGCCCGAGCGCCAGCTCCGAGGCGCCGAAGCAGACGGTCTCGGTCACCGTGACCGGCGCGCACACGGAGTACTCGGGCGAGTGCCCGCCGAAGGATGCCGACGCACCCGCCTTCACGGCGACGATCACGGTAGGGCAGCTGCCCGAGACGGTGTCGTACCGCTGGGTGTCGAAGGACGGCGAGCTGTCCGGGCAGACCTGGAAGACGCTCGAGTTCCCGTCGGACGGCGGGAAGTCCAAGCAGGACAAGGTGATCGTGTCGACGTACGCGGAGAGCGGGACGTACGAGAACGCGATCGCCGTCGAGGTGCGTGATCCGGTGAAGACGACGTCCGCATCGGTGCCGTTCTCGGTCACCTGCGAGGCGGCGGAGTCCCCGTCGGGCGGGACCAGCCCCTCGCCCTCGCCGTCGGAGTGAACCGGGCCTGACCACCGGTGCGGTGCGTCAGGCCCGGCGCGGATCAGGCCGCGCTGTTCAGAACCGGCAGATAGCCGCCCGACTGACCGGATGCGGTCGGGTGGTAGGACTCGCCGATGTCGAGCAGGTTGAGGCTGTGCAGCCAGGAGCTGCCCGAGCAGATCTCGTGGCCGCCGAACGAGCTGCGGACGTCGCCGAAGACGAAGCCGTGTGCGGCGGCGCGCCGGGCGGTGGCGGCGTCCAGGTAGTCTGCGGCGCCGTTGATCGCGGAGCGCTTCGCCTCGGACAGCCCCAGGCAGAGCGTGCCGAGTCGGTAGAAGCGCGGGTAGCCGATGACGACGACGCGCGCGTTCGGGGCCCTGTCGCGGATCGACGAGTAGACGGTGTCGAGTTTGCCGGGGAGCGTCGAGTCGACGTACGCCCTGGCGGTGTCGATGCGGGACAGGCAGGTGCTGTCGGAGCTGGTGACGCAGGTCGTCATGACGTCGGCGAAGCCCGCGTCGTTGCCGCCGATGGTGACGGTCACCAGAGCGGTGGAGGCGTTCAGGCCGCCGAGCTGGGTGGCCAGAAGATCACCCGTACGAGCGCCTGAACATGCCGCGAAGGTGAACGAGGACGGGGCGTGGGCGGCGTTCCAGAGGTAGGGGTACGCCTTGGTGCTGCGCTTGCAGCTGCCGCTGGAGCTGATGTAGCCGCCCGCTCCGACACCGGAGGAGTAGGAGTCGCCGAGCGCCACATAGCCGCCGCCGGCGGCGAGTTGGGATGCCTGCGCGGGGACCGACCCGGTGAGGGCGGCGCCGGCGGCGAGGAGGACTGAGCTGACGAATACGACAAGTCGGGAACGTCTCATGGAACCTCCCTTTAGCAGGATCTCTGCCATGACTGTCGTAGCAACTACGCGTGTTGACGGGAAGTGTCCATGCCAACTTTGCCGCCGACGGAGTGTGCCGTTCTGTAACGCTCACCGGACGGAGAGTCAGAAGCCGACCGGACGGAAAGTCAGGAGCCCACCCGGGCGAGGCCGTTCACACCCCGCCGGAGTCCGCCCCCGGCGGCCGGGACGGAACGGATCGAACAGACGAATCCGACACAACCGACACACCGCGCGCACCTCGGAAACCGGGTGCACAGGGAGGGCTCGTGCCGGATCATGGCGGCATGTCCGCACTCCCACACGACGCACTGCCGATCCGGCTCACCGTCGACGACTCCGACTCCCCGTCCGACGTCGTCGACGCGCTGTTCCTCGGCCGCTTCGCGACGGGCGAGCAGCCGTACTCGCACGCGGCGAACATCGACCGCGTGCGCTCCGGCGCGACCCTGCTGCCGCCGCAGGCCCGGGTGTTGCGCATGGCCCGCGACGACGACCGCAGCGCCACCCTGGCCGAGGGCGACGGCTGGACGCTGCTGATCTCCCGCTGGAACCGCGGCGCCGACGTCACGGTCACCGCGACCACCGCCGAACTGGCCGCGCAGGTGCTCGACGAGGCCACGGACGGCGCGGCGGACGAACCCGAGCCCCAGCCGGAGAACGTGACCATGGGGTTCTGGTACGTCTCCCCGCGGCGCGGCCCGCACCGCACCACCCGCCAGATCTCCGCGGGCACCTGGGACGAGGTGCGCCCCAACTACACGGCCCCGGTGGCCGAGGCGATGGACCGGCTGATGGGCACGACCCCGGAGAGCATCGCCGGCCGGCTGCTCCTGCTGCACGGCCCGCCCGGCACCGGAAAGACGTCCGCGCTGCGCACCCTGGCCCGCTCCTGGCGGGAGTGGTGCCAGGTGGACTGCGTGCTGGACCCCGAGCGGCTGTTCTCGGACGTCGGCTATCTCATGGACATCGCGATCGGCGAGGAGGACGGGGCCGGCAAGAGCCGCTGGCGGCTGCTGCTCCTGGAGGACTGCGACGAACTGATCCGCGGCGAGGCCAAGCACACGGCTGGCCAGGCGCTGTCCCGGCTGCTGAACCTGACCGACGGCCTGCTCGGTCAGGGCCGCAACGTCCTGGTCGGCGTCACCACCAACGAGGACCTGGAGCGCCTCCACCCCGCCGTGGTCCGCCCCGGCCGCTGTCTGGCCCGGATCGAGGTGGGTGCGCTGACCCGCCGGGAGGCCGTGGACTGGCTGGGCACGGAGGAGGGGGTGGGCCGCGAGGGCGCGACGCTCGCGGAGCTGTACGCGCTGCGCCGCGGCATCTCCCCCACCGCGCTGCCGGAGCCGCGCGGGGTGGCGGACGCGGGGCTGTACCTCTGAGCACCCGGCCGCCCCGCGCGGCCCCCCGACGGGCTTCGGGTGTTCTCATGGAGGTATGACGCTGCACGTCGGCACGTCGGGCTGGCAGTACAAGGACTGGAAGGACGTCCTGTATCCGGCGGACGTGCCCGTACGGCGGTGGCTGGAGGAGTACACCGGACACTTCGCCACCGTGGAGATCAACAACGCCTTCTACCGGCTTCCGTCCCGGGAGACCTTCGCGTCCTGGGCGGAGCGCGTCCCGCCGGACTTCGCCGTCGCGGTGAAGGCGAGCCGCTGTCTCACCCACATCAGACGGCTGAAGGACCCCGAGGAGCCGGTGCACCGTCTGATGACCCACGCCGCGGGTCTCGGCGGCCGCCTCGGCCCGGTCCTGCTCCAGCTGCCGCCGACCCTGCGGGCCGATCCCGCTCTGCTGGACGCCTGTCTGGCCTGCTTCCCGTCGGCCGCCCGGGTCGCGGTCGAGCCGCGCCACGCGTCGTGGTGGACGCCTCAGGTGCGGGAGGTCCTGCGCTCCCGGGGCGCGGCCCTGTGCTGGGCCGACAGCCGCTCGCGTGCGGTGACCCCGTTGTGGCGGACCGCCGGCTGGGGATACGTCCGCTTCCACCAGGGGCGCGCCCACCCCTGGCCGCACTACGGCCGCCGGGCCCTGGAGACCTGGCTGGACCGCATCGCGACGACCTGGCCGGACGACGCCGACGTCTACGCGTACTTCAACAACGATCCCGGCGGCGCGGCGGTGGCGGACGCGGCGCTGTTCGGGCGGACGGCGGCACGGGCGGGGCTGACGGTGACGCGCACCCCGAGCGGACTCGCCACGCGACGGTGATCACGCCCGGTAGGCCGCCCGCAGCGCTTCCCGGACGGCTGCGGCCGCCTGCTCCTCGCCGAGCCCCAGCCGCAGCACCCGTTCGGCGTACGCCTGTGCGGCTGCCGCGGCCTCTCGCTCCGCCGCCGGTCCCGCGGCGGCGACGACGGTGCCGTTGCGCCCCCGGGTCTCGATCACCCCGTCCGCCTCCAGCGCCCGGTAGGCCTTGGCGACGGTGTTCGCGGCGAGGCCGAGCGTCTCGGCCAGGCCGCGCACGGTCGGCAGCCGGTACCCGACGGGCAGCTCTCCCGACCGCGCCTGCTCGGCGATCTGCGCCCGGACCTGCTCGTAGGGCGCGGCACTCTCATCGATGTGGATCTTCAAGGTCACGGCCCGATTGTCCCGTACCCGCCGGAAAATGGGAGGCATCCGCGGGCCGCCTCTCCTAGCGTGGGCCCACATGACCGTCATCGTGCGCGATCTTGACCCCGGCGCAGACGCCGACATCGAGGGCTTCGTCCGTGTCCGGCACGCCGCGCTGCCGTACATGTACTTCAGCCGGGCGTCCGTGCTCCACCACCTCGCCCTGGCCCCGGCCGTCGCCCGCTACCGCGCGCTGGTCGCCGAGGCGGACGGCGAGGTCGTGGGCACGGCCCAGGCCGGCCTCGCGTACGACAGCCCGGAGCCGGGCCAGGGCTGGCTCAACGTGTACGTGGACCCGGCCCGCACCCGCCGCGGCGCGGGCACGCTGCTGGTGCGCGCCGCCGAGGAGCACCTGGCGGCCCACGGAGCGACCAAGCTGTTCGCCTGGGTCCTGGACCAGCCCGGCTACCGCGCCTTCGCCGAGCGGCACGGCTACCGGGCGAGCCGCTCGGGGCACTTCCTGGTGCTGGACCTGAAGCACACCGAGCTGCCGCCGCTGCGAAAGCCGCCGGCGGACGTCGAACTGCGCACCGCGGCGGACTTCGCGGACGACCCACGACCGTTGTTCACCCTCGACGCGGAGGCGGGCTCCGACGAACCGGGAGACATAGGGACCGAGTTCACGGACTACGAGGCGTGGATCGCCGAGTACTGGAAACACCCCCACCTCGATCTGGAACTGACCTCGGTCGCCGTGGCCGACGGTCGCCCCGTCGCGTTCAGCGTGGCCCACGCCGACGGCGCCGGGCGCTACAGCACCGCCATGACCGGCACCGTCCGCGACCACCGCGGCCGGGGCCTGGCGAAACTCGTCAAGAACGACTCCCTGCACCGCGCACGCGCGGCCGGGTACACGCGGGCGTACACCGCCAACGACGCGGACAACCAGCCGATGCTCGCGGTCAACCGGTGGTTCGGGTACGAGATCCGCGCGACGGAGGTGCGGTATGTCCGCGAAGTCGGCTGAGCCGGTGGGGGTGGTGGACGTCGTCCTGGTCAAGGGCGGGCGGACGAAGATCCGCTACCCGGCCGGGCTGCTGTCCGACGACGGCGTCCGGATCGCCGTGCGCGCCCCGTGGGCCGGTGACGGCGTACGCGACTTCGGCTTCGTGCGGTTCGAGGCGGGCGACGTCTTCACCGAGTTCTACTGGCGCGACCGCTGGTACTCGGTGAAGGAGGTCCGCGCCGCGTCCGGCGCCCTGAAGGGCTGGTACTGCGACATCGCCCGGCCGGCCGTGCGGTCCGGCGCGGAGCTCGTCGTCGAGGACCTCGACCTGGACCTGTGGCGCTCCGCCGACGGCACGGACGTCCGGCGCCTGGACGAGGACGAGTTCGAGGAGAGCGGACTCGCCCGGCGGGACCCGAGGGCTGCGGCCGCCGCGCTCGCCGCCCTCGACGAGCTGGAGGCGCTCGCCCGCACCGAGGGCGGACTGGAGTCGCTGCTGGCGTGACCCGCGGCCGGGGAACGGCGACCGTGTGCCGGCCGGCGCACCCCGAAGGCGTCAGCCGCCCGGGGAGGCCGCCGCCGGGCCGGCAGCGGCTCACACCGTCGCCACCACCGCGTACCGCTCGTCGTCCACCGGACCGCCCCACAGCAGCGCGTCCTGCGACAGCGGCTCCACACGCGCGTGTCCGGTCAGCGGGGCGAGCAGCGCTGTGAGCCGGTCCGCCGGTATGCCGACCGGGGTGACGGCGCCCCAGACGCCCTCGACCAGCACGAGCCGTCCACCGGGGCGCAGCAGACCGCACCAGTGCCGCAGGACGCGGGCGGGGTCGGGCAGCGCCCACAGCAGGTGCCGGACGAGCAGGACGTCGAACCGCTCGGCACCGACCGGGGGCGCCACCGCGTCACCGTGGAGGAACACCGCGTCACGCCCGGCGAGTTTGGCGCGGGCCAGGTCGATCATGGCCGGGGACAGATCCACGCCCGTCACACGGTGTCCCTGCTCGGCCGCGAGGAGCGCGAGGCTGCCGGTGCCGCAGCCGAGATCGAGCACGTCGCTCGCACGTTCCGGCAGCCAGGCGCGCAGTCGCCGGGCCCAGGCCGCGCGCACCGCGGGGTCGCGCAGGCCGTGGTCCGGCTCCTCGTCGAACGCGGCCGCCGCCGCGTCCCAGTCGACATCGGGCGAAGTGGCTTCGTCACTGTTTTCTCCCATGTGCCCCAGAGTGACACCCGCCACTGACAGTCGAATCGTGACACCCGCCACTGACAGAACGGGGGTTGATGAGGAACTCTCCCGGAAAGGGTCTACCTCCGTGAGAACGCGGAACTCGGTAGTCCTTGAAGGAGGCAGCCATGCGCCGCACCACCGTGCAGAAGCCCCTGAAGAAGACGGAATCCCGCAGGATCCGCGACGAGGCCGACGAACGGCCCGCCGGCCGCCCCGAGGTGCGCAAGGACATCGCCCGCACCTGGTGGCCGGACGGCTGAGCCCGCCCCCTTCAGGCCGCGTTCACTCCCCCCTGGCGTCGGGCAGGCCCCGGCGCGCGCGTATGGCTTCCACCGAAGTACGGCAGCGTCCGCCCGACGCCCAGGCCTTGGGCGTCCGGGCGGACGCTGCCGCTTCCGTCGCGCCTCGCGCCGGTGACGGACCCGCACCGCCGGCCGTCGGCCGCCGGGGCGGGCGATCTCCTCGCTCTCCGCTCCGGGAGCGGCGCCTACCTGATCCCAGGCTCAGCGCTTCCTTAACGCGGCCCTAAAGATCGCCGCCGACCGACCTCAGCGGGCCGTTTCGGGGTTTCTTGGTTCCGGTGCACCACGCACCGCCGTCTGTTCCGGTTCCGAGGAGATCCCCCATGCCCGCACGCCGAAAGGCCGTCGCCGCCGTCGCTCTCGGTCTGGCAGCGCCGGCCCTGGCCGCGCTGTCCGCCGCGCCCGCCGCCGCGCACGGGTCGATGGGCGATCCCGTCAGCCGGGTCGCGCAGTGCTACGCGGAGGGGCCGGAGAGCCCGAAGTCGGACGCCTGCCGGGCGGCGGTCGCGGCGGGCGGCGCCCAGGCCTTGTACGACTGGAACGGCATCCGCATCGGCGACGCGAACGGCCGCCATCAGGAGCTGATCCCGGACGGCAGGCTCTGCAGCGCGGGCGACGAGGAGTTCAAGGGCCTGGACCTGGCCCGCGCCGACTGGCCGGCGACCGCCGTCGACAGCGGCCCGTACGCGTTCCGATACCGCGTGACCGCCCCGCACAAGGGGACCTTCGAGGTCTACCTCACCAAGGCCGGTTACGACCCGGCCCGGCCACTGGCCTGGTCCGACCTGGACCTGGCGCATCCGGTGGCGACGGCGGTCGACCCGGTCGCGACGGGCGGCTTCTACACCTTCTCCGGAACCCTGCCCGAGCGTTCGGGCCGGCAGTTGCTGTACGCGGTGTGGCAGCGCTCGGACAGCCCGGAGGCGTTCTACTCCTGCTCGGACGTCACCTTCCCGGGAGGGGGCGCGCGAGCGGAGACGGGTTCGGGAACGGCAACGGGTTCGAGTTCGGGCACGGGCACGGGCACGGGCACGGGCACGGGCACGGGCGACGGTGCCGCGCCGGCCGCCTCCGCGCCCTCCGACGAGCAGATCCGGGACGGCGCCGGCCGGTCGTCGGTCGAAAACCACGGGCACGGCGACGACGACGCGGCCACGACGACGGATCCGACGGACCCCGGCACGCCGTCCGCCGACGGCGGTGCGCGCGACGGCACGGGCGCCTCCGCGAACGCGCCGCGGGCGGCCGGCGCCCGAGCCGGTTCGGGCGAGCGTCTTGCGCGGACCGGCGGGGACGGCAGCGCCTCGTATCTCGCGGTGGGCGGCGCGGCCGTCCTGGCGCTGGGCGCGGCCCTGCTGTTCGCGTCGGTGCGCCGACGGGCGGCGTCCGCCGGGCGGCACGTCCGCTGAGACGGCGGACGACACGGACTCCGGGGCCTGACCGGCGGCTCAGGCCGGACAGGCCCCGGCGAACCCGGCCCGCGCGTCAGCTCAGGACCGACGCGCAGGTGGTGGCGGTGGCGTGGGCCGGGTCGAGCGCGTTGGCCACCTCGTGGAAGGCGATCCGGTCGAGCAGCCCGATCGCCAGGTGCTCGGAGAGGTCCAGCGGGCACAGATCCTGGAGCAGGACGTTGCGCACGTTCGATCCGCTGAGGAACTGGGTGCGCCACGGCGTGACGACTTCGTCGTGCCGGGTGGCGATGACGGTGTAGCGGACGCCGGGGACGGTGTCTCCGCCCTCGTTGAGCTCGGTGAGGAAGTCCGACCCGACGATCTGGTCGGCGAGGCCCGGGGTGGCGGCCGAGAGCAGGTCCTCGGCGCCCGGGAAGTAGGGCAGCAGACGGGTGAGACCGCTGAGTGTGGTGCCGTGGTTGTCGGGGGCGATCCCGACCAGCGCGTCGACCTTGGCGGCTCCGCCGAGGAACTTCAGGTAGTAGCGCGGCATCATGCCGCCCTGGGAGTGGCCGACGAGGTCGGCCTCGGCGGCGCCGGTCGCGGCGAGCACCTTGTCCACGAAGGCGGAGAGCTGGCCGGCCGATTCGGCGATGGGGCCGAGGCCGTTGAAGAGCGGGACGCCCGGCAGCTGGCCGTAGTCGACGGAGAAGACGCAGTAGCCGCGGACCGTCAGGTAGGGGGCGAGAGCCAGCCAGTTGTCGACGGAGTTGCCGAGAGTGCCGTGCACGAGGACGACGGGGTGGGGGTGGGCTGCGGAGGGCTTGCAGCGGTAGTCGTTCCAGCCGCTCGAGGGGGCGGCGGCGGTGTCGGTCGAGGCGTGGGCGGCGGCGGGGACGGTGGCGGCCGCGGCGGCCAGCAGCAGGGCGGCGAGCGGTCTGAACACACGATTCCAGGGCAGCATCGAGTGATCTCCTTGCGGCTCAAGGGAGGTACGAGGGCCGTACGCCCTGTGATCCGGATCACGGGATGCTGTTCACTTGTCAAGTTACGGACGAGTAGCTGAAGTGTGAAGTTACGCGTCAGTAAAAACTTCCAGTGGTAGTCGACGCCTGGACGGCCCACCGACGATCCGTCACCAGACCGGCCTGATCGGACCGTAGGGGGCGATGCGCGACAAACGGTCGTACAGCACGCGCACTTCACCCTCGCCGAGCACATCGGTCCACGCCCGCACCGCCTCGGCCGCGGCCTCCTCCGCCGCGCGGGTGCACTCCCAGCCGCGCTCGGTGAGGACGATCAGCCGGGCGCGCGCGTCCACGGGATGCGGCCGGCGCTCGACGTACCCCTTGCGCACGAGCTCGTCGACGAGCTGGCTCGCGGCCTGTTTGGTGACCCCGAGATGGGCGCCGACTTCGGAGACCGTCGCGCCGTCCGGGGCCAGCCGGGCGAAGGTGAAGCCGTACGAAGGCCTCGCCTCGAAGCCGCGGGCGACGACGCCGTCATTGATGCGCCGGGTGAGCTCACCGGCGGCGGCGAGCAGGGCGGCGGACAGGGCGAGAGCTTCGGAGTTCTGCACATCCGCAATGAAACACCCTTGACAGGAAAGTCAAGCAGGTTGACCATTGACCTGCTTAGTCAACCTACTTGACCATTTTAGGGAGTCACCATGCCTGTCGTCCGTTCGTCGGAGGCCGTCACCCACGAGATCCACGGAGCCCGCTTCGTCTCGTACGCCACCCCGCTCAGCGGAAGCAAGGAGCTCTGCGCCTGGCGGGGCGAGATCCCCGCGGGCACGAAGGCGCCCGCGCACACCGTCAACCGGGAGGAGATCTTCCATCTGCTCGTCGGCGAGCTGCTCGTCACCCTCGACGGGCGCACCGAGCGGATCACCGCCGGCGACACGCTGATCGTCAATCCGGGCGCGACCCTGGCCGTGGAGAACCCGACCGATCACACCGCGCTCTCCTGGGTCACCACCTCCATCGGCCTGGAGGCGGAGCTGGCCGACGGGACCCGGATCACTCCCCCGTGGGCCAACTGACCCTCCCCCCATGGCCGGACCGAACCACCTCCGCGTCCTGGGCGGCCGAGCCCGTCGGCGCGGGCGGGCCCTGCGAACCGTCGAGCCGACTGCGCGCCGGACCGTCGCCGCTTGCGCCCGCGCCGGGGACGGGAACTGCCATGCCTCAGGACACCGCCTTCGCCAGGAACCAGTGGCTCGCGGCGTCAGTGGTCAGCCAGAGCGGCTGGACGTACAGCCTCTGCCCCGAAGCGTCGACGGGCACGGTCGGCTGCGGCTTCGGCTGCGCGGGCACGAGCGTCACCGGGATCCAGAGAGAGCTGACGGCAGGCATGGCCGGCGGGCAGCAGATCGTCGGCGCGGATCACGAAGGCGCGGACTCTCGCTCGCTGCAGCCCGAGGCTGGTCAGCAGACCCAGGGCGGCCGCTACGAGGGTGGGTGAGTGATTGGCGGGTTCCGGCAGCTTGCGTGTACGCGTGGTGGAACTACGGTCGGCGTATCGCACTGTGAGGGTGAGCCCGCCGGCGATCCGGCTTTCGCCGCGGAGGCGTTGGCCGACCTGGTCGGCGAGTCCCAGGACGGCTCGATGGTGCTGCGCCGGATCGAGGCAGTCCCGTTCCAGCACGAGGTCGGCGACCAGATGCGCTGCCGGTTCCGACGGGACTACGGGGCGAGGATCGTGACCGCGGGCACGCTCGATCAGCAGACGAGCAGGGCCTGCGCCGAGAAGCCGTTGCAGGGTCCCCGCGGGCAGGTCGGCGACCTGCCCGATGGTGTGCAGCCCATACCTGCCGAGCGTCTCCGCCGTGACACGGCCGATCCCGGGCAGCGCCGTGACCGGCCGCGGATACAACCAGTCGACCACTTGCCCGGCCGGGACCCAGGTGGTCTCACCCGGCGCGGACGCGTCGGCGGCCATCGTCGCCAGCATCCGGTTGCCCGCGAGGCCGGCGCTGCTGTCGACGCCGTAGAGGGCTTTCAGCCTGAGCTTCGCCAGCTGGACGACGTCATAGGGAGACAGGTCGAAGTATCTGAGCGCGGACGTCAGGTCGAGTTGGACGGCGTTGGGCGGTACGGCCTGGACATGGGGCGTCACACCGGACATCAGTTCGACTGCATCGGCGTACTGCTCCCCCGTCAGCGAGGCGTGCAGATGGAGGTGGGCGATGTGCCGCTGACGCCCGCTCATCCCGCGCTCCCCGGGCTGCGGTGGCCGAACTTCTTCAGGTCGGCCGAGCGGGTTCCGGCCGGCTGGAGGTCGGCGTACGGGTGGAGGCGGGCGCCGGTCGTGCCGTTGTCCAGGGTGCGGTGCGGCTGGGCGGGGGTCGGGTGCGGGCGGGTCTCGCCCAGGAGGGCGAGGGCGGCCTCGGGGCCGTGGTCGCGGCGGGCGGCGGCGATCTCGTCCAGGTCCCAGGCCATGGTGCCGACGACGGTGCGGCGGGTGCCGCGCACCTGGACCGTGCCACGCACCAGCAGCAGCCCGCTGTGGAAGACGGTGTGCGCGCAGGCGGGATGGGAGTCCTCGAAGAAGGCCAGGTCGACCAGGCCGGACCCGTCTTCCAGGGTGACGAAGATGATCCGCTTGCCGCTGGCGATCGGCGGGGTCTGGGTGGAGGCCCGTACGCCGGCGACCAGGACCTGCTGACCCGCGCGGAAGCCCGACAGGTGCGCCGCGTCGGTCGCGCCGATCTCGCGCAGCAGCCTGTGATGGTGCTCCATGAGGTGCTTGGAGACATCGATGCCGAGGGTGTTCAACTCGGCACTCAGCGCTTCGCGTCCGGTCATCTCCGGCAGCCCGCTCGGCTCCGCGCCGCCGACGGCACCCGCGTCGATGGGCAGTTGACCCTCGTGCGCGTGACGGGTGCGGGACTGTCGGTGCAACTCCGCTATCTGGAGCAGGAGATCACGTCGGGTGAGGCGGCCGTCGTGGAGGCAGGTCAACGCGCCTATCTCCGCGAGACGTTCGGCGATCGGCCTGCTGGGGCGGGCCCGCTGCCAGAAGTCCGACAGCGATCCGTACGGCTGCCCCTCCTCTGTACGCATGCACTCCGCTTCGCTGATGCCGTGCACCGCCGACAGGGCGAGACGTACGCCCCACTGGTCGCTGTCGGTCTTCTCCGCGGTGTGCCTCCCCCGGGAACGGTTGACGTCGACGGGCAGGACCTGCACGCCGCCCCGGCGGGCGTCGGCGACCAGGACCCGCTTGGGCCACATCCCGGGGTCGTGTTCGAGCAGGCCGGCCAGCAGGAACGCCGGATAGTGGGCCTTGAGCCAGGCGCTCTGCAGGGCCGGCACGGCGAACGCGACCGCGTGCGCCCGGCAGAAGCCGTACGCGCCGAAGGCCTCGACGGTCCTCCACACCTCGTCCCGGACGGCCGCGCTGTAGCCACGCGTGCGTGCCCGCCGGTGGAACCAGTCCCTGATCCTGGGCAGTTGCTCCCTGTCGCCGAGGGCCCGCCGGGTGATCTCCGCGAAGGCCCGGTCGCAGCCGGTCAGCACCCGCAGGGTCTCGATGATCTGCTCGTGCCAGATGGTCACGCCGTAGGTGTCGGCGAGCACCGGCTCCAGGTCCGGATGCGCGTACGACGGCGCACCCCCGTGCCGGGCCGCGATGTACCGCTCGGGCATGCCGCCGGCGACCGGCCCGGGGCGGAAGAGGCTGATGTCGGCGATGACGTCCTGCACGTCGCGGGGCTGCAGCCGGGACAGGAGATCCTGCTGGCCGGGCGACTCCAGCTGGAACAGGCCCAGGGTCCGGCTCTCCTGGATGAGCTTGAAGGCGAAGACGTCGTCGAGCGGCACCTGCCCGGGGTCGTCGAGGTCGATGGACGTGCCGGTGGCGCGTTCGATCTCGGTGACGGCGTGGGCCATCGCGGACTGCATCCGTACGCCCAGGACGTCGAGTTTGATGTTGCCGAGCGCCTCGATCTCCTCCTTCGCCGCCATCGCCATCGGGTAGTCGCCCTGCGGGGTGGGCTGCACCGGCAGCCGGTCCAGCAGGGTCGCGTCGCTGATGACCACACCGCAGGGGTGCATGGCCATGCCGTGCACCAGGGAGTCGAGGCCCTCGGCCAGCTCCCACAGGGGTCCGTAGCGGTGGGCCTCGGCGGCCAGCTGCCGCAGTTCGGGCAGTTCGGCGAGCGCGCCGGTGATGTCGCAGGCCCGCAGGTGGGGGAAGCTCTTGGCGATCCGGTCGACCTCGGCCGGGGCGATCCCGAGCGCGAGGCCGGTGTCGCGCAGGGCCCGACGGGCACGGTAGGTCTCGGGCATCGCGGTGACCGCGACCCGTTCCTTGCCGAACCGCTCGAAGATCGTGTCGTAGCACTCCAGTCGTCGCGCGGACTCCACGTCGATGTCGATGTCGGGCAGCGAGGCCCGGCGCTCGCTCAGGAAGCGTTCGAACAGCAGACGGTGGTCGAGCGGGTTGGCCGTGGCGATACCCAGCGCGTGACAGACCATCGACCCGGCGCCGGATCCGCGTGCCGCGACCCGGATGCCCTTGGCCCGGATGTCGGCCACGACCTGACCGACGGCAAGGAAGTACGAGTCGTAGGACAGCGTGGAGATCACTTTCAGCTCTTCGGCCATCCGCTCGAGCGCGGCGCGGTCCCGGTCGAGACCGCGTCGGGCCAGGCCGGCCTCGCACTGCCGGCGCAGCAGTCGGGCAGCTCCTCCCGTTCTTGGCTCAGCCCCGAAGAGCGAGGGTTCCGGAAAGTGCGGCGTACCGAGTCCGAGGTCCGCCACCGGGTCGACGGCGCACTCGGTCGCCGTGGCGACGGTGTCCGCCATCAGGCGCCGGATCCGACGGACGTCCGTCCCCGCGGACTCGGCGATCATCCGCGCCACGCTCGCCATTCCTCTCTCGTCCTTGAGCCAGCGCTGCCCACTGTCCAGGTGACGCCGGTCGATGGGGCGCAGTAGCCGCGCGGCGTCCAGGACATCGGCAAGGCGGTGCTGGTCCGGGTCGGCGTAGCGGACGGCGTTGGAGAGGATCGCGGTGGTGTGGGTGCGATCGGCCAGGGCCAGGGTGCGGGCGGCCAGACGCAAGGATCCCGGACCGGTGCCGGAACGTTTCTGCGCAACGACTTCCAGTCGGACGCCCCTCCCGAAGATCTCCTTCCAGGGCGCCAGCAGCTTCATCGCGACATCCTCCCGCCCCACCGACAGGGCACGCACCGGTTCCGAGAGCGGCCCGAGCAGCACGGTCAGACCGGGACCGCCGTACTCGCGAAGGGCATCCCACGGCACCACCGGCGCCGTACCGGACACGGCACCGACATGGGCGGCCGAGGTGATGCGGCACAGCCGCGCCCATCCCGCCCGGTCATGGGCGAGCAGCACGAACCGCAGGGTCGGCTCGACGACGTGCGCGCCGCCGCGCGCCGGGGTGCGGCGGCGCCGGGCGGGCGGCGCGGGTGCGAGAGCCTCCACCGCGAGGTCGATACCGAAGATCGGCCGGACCCCGTCTTTCGCACACGCCTGCGCAAACCGGACGGCACCGGTGACCGTGTCCCGGTCGGTGAGCGCGAGCGCCGCCATGCCCCGCTCGGCCGCCCGCCGGGCGAGGTGCTCGGGCTGGGCGGCGCCGTAGCGGACGGAGTAACCGGACGCGACGTGCAGATGGGCGAAGCCCGTCATGCCACACCTCCATCACTCCACCCCTTTTCGGCCATAAGCCCGATATGTTCATCGTACGCTCGTTCGATTACTCTAACCCCATCAGCACCGGTCAGCGACCAGATTCGAACATGCTGACGATTATTTTGGCGAGGTCGGAGCGTCCGGAAACAGCCACCGCTCGCCACCTCCCCGACGCGGCAGAGCAGTTGAGGGAAAACGCCCTCGCGCCGCACCTCCGAGCACCCCAGGGCATACGGGCGGCCTCGGACCGGCCCCGGCGGCGGCTCCCGGCACGACTCCCCCGAGTCGAGAGCCATGCACAGCCACGCCTGCCCGGCCATGCCCCAGGAGGCAAGAGATGCCGAGGGCGTCCCGAGCACGGGGATCGAAGACGGTGTGCAGACGCGTGAGCCCCGGCGGCCGCGGGGTGCGCGGCAGTTCCGCGCCGGCGGTCCGCACCGCACACGCATCCGCAACTCCAGATTCGAACACCAGTTCAGAACATCCCGGCCCCTCCCCGCTGTGGACCCCGAATTCGATCCCCGTCGTGGATCTCGAATTCCGAACATCTGCACGACAGCCGTTCGGACGCCTCCCACCTGCGGAAACACCTCGCACCCCGGACCGTGGGGACATGACGCAGACGACCGGGCCCGACGCGCCCCGCGCCCCCTCGCGCGGCTCCTTCCTCGACGAGGTCAAGGACGCCGTCACCCCACGGGCCACGCTGCTGGTCGTCGGCGTGGTCGCCCTCCATCTGCTCTTCATCGCCTCCTACGTGGGGGCGCTGCACGACCCGAAGCCGAAGGACGTGCCCTTCGGGGTCGTCGCGCCGGGGGCGGCCGCCCGGCAGACCGTGGCCCGGCTGGAGAGGCTGCCCGGCAGTCCGCTGGATCCCCGCACGGTGGCCGACGCCGCGACGGCCCGGAAACAGATCATGAACCGGGAGATCGACGGGGCCCTGATCGTCTCCCCGTCGGGCGCCACCGACACCCTGCTGGTGGCCACCGGCGGCGGAAAGGTCCTGGCCGCCACCCTGGTGACGCTCACCACCACCCTGGAGAAGTCCGAGGCGCGCACCCTGCGGACCCTCGACGTGGTCCCGGCCGACCGGGAGGACGCCAACGGGCTGTCATCGTTCTATCTGGCCGTCGGCTGGTGCGTGGGCGGCTATCTGTGCGCGTCGATCATGGTGATCAGTTCGGGCGCCGGGAGCTCGACCCCACGGCGCGCGGTGATCCGGCTGCTCGCCATGGTCGCCGTCGGGATCGTCGGCGGACTCGGCGGCGCTCTGATCGTCGGTCCGGTCCTGGGCGCACTGCCGGGCGGTGTCGCGGCCTACTGGGGGCTCGGCGCGCTGATCATCTTCGCGGTCGGCGCGGCCACCCTCGCCTTCCAGGGCGTCTTCGGGCTCGCCGGGGTCGGGCTGGTCATCCTGCTCGTGGTGATCCTCGGCAACCCGAGCGCGGGCGGCGCCCTCCCGCCCCCGCTGCTCCCGCCGTTCTGGCGGGCGATCGGCCCGGCGCTGCCGCCGGGCGCGGGGACCTGGGCGGCGCGCTCGATCGCCTACTTCCAGGGCAACGACATGACCGCGGCCCTGCTGGTGCTGTCGGCGTGGGCGGTCGGAGGGGTCGTCGTCACGCTGCTCGCGGCGACGCTGCGCACCCGGCGCAGAACGGCATGAGGCCCCGCCCCACGCATGCGCGGGGAGCGGGACCTCCGACGGGTCGGGGCGGACCCCCGGGCCGGGGCTCCGCCCCGGGCCCAGGCCGGGGTCAGGCCCGGGCCCAGGCCGGGGTCAGGCCCGGGCCCAGGCCGGGGTCAGCCGATCTGCGTCCCGGTGGCCGACAGCGCCTCCGTCACCGGCTGGAAGAACGTCTCCCCACCGGCCGTGCAGTCGCCGCTGCCGCCCGAGGTCAGGCCGACAGCGCTGCTGCCCGAGAAGAGGGAACCGCCGCTGTCGCCGGGCTCGGCGCAGACGTCGGTCTGGATGAGGCCGTCGACCACGTCGCCGTTGCCGTAGTTCACCGTGGCGTCGAGGCCCGTGACCGTGCCGGAGTGGACCTGCGTGGTCGACCCGCTGCGGGTGACCTTCATGCCGACGGTCGCCTCGGCGGCGCCGGTGATGGCCTGCGCGGAGCCGTTGTAGAGGTTCACCTCGCTCGGGTGGGCGACCTCGGCGGTGTACTTGACCAGGCCGTAGTCGTCGCCCGGGAAGCTGGAGACCTCATTGGCGCCGATCTGCGCGCCTGAGGAGTCCGACCAGGTGGAGATGGCGTCCGTGCAGTGCCCGGCGGTCAGGAAGTACGGCTCGCCGCCCTTGACCACGTTGAAGCCGAGCGAGCAGCGCCCGGTGCCCCCGGTGATCGCGTCGCCGCCGGCCACGAAGGGCGTGTACTCCCCCTTCGTGCGCTGGAGTTCCACGGTCTCGCCGAGCCCGGCGACGACCTTGGAGAGGGTGGCCCACTCGGCCTCGGAGACGGTGCGGTCGGCGGTGACGACGACCTTGTTGGCGGTCGGGTCGGTCACCCAGGCGGTGCCCGGGATGCTCGCGTCCGACGCCAGCGTGGCGCGGGCGCCGGTCAGTTCGGCGAGGGAGTTCTCGACGAGTCTGGCCTTGGCGCCGGCCGCCTCGACGGTCTTCGCCGCGGCCTTGTCGAGGACGTTCACCACCAGGCTCTTGCTCTTCGCGTCGTAGTACGTGCCCGCCGCGTCGGCGCCGAGGTCCCGGCCGAGCGACGAGGCGAGCTTTCCGGCCGCGAGGGCCGAGAGCGGGGCGGGCTGCGAGGTCTTCGCAGGTTCGCTGGCGTTCGCAGTCTGGAAGGTCACTCCTGCCGCGACGAGCGCTGCGACGCCCGCTCCCGCCATGGCCGCCCGTCGCCGGGGTATGCGTCGGTGCTGCAACTCGGTTCCTCCTGTGGGGGGGGGTCGGCGCGGGCGGCCGTGGGGACCGCGGCGGGCCGGAAGGCTGGTGGACGGCCGCCCACTCTTCCGAATTGCACAGGGAGCACACAAGGTCGACTTCAGGACGCGCACAGGGTGAGCACCGCGCGCCCTCCCCGCCTTCACCGCCCCTGCACCTCGGCAGGTCACCGGTGGGCAGCCGCAGGGGAATTCGCACAGCAAACGCTACGGGTGAGTAACCCCTCACACCGCGCCGATCTCCGACGGGCCGGCTCCTGGCCGGAATCCGCCGCCACGGCGGGCGGCGCAGGTGGTGAAGTCGTCGAGGGTGTGGAGGACGTCGGGGGAAGCGGTTGCCGCCGTGTGCAGGCTCCGCGAAGCGCGGCGGCTCCCCTGGGACGCAGCCCGCCCCGCGGACAAGGGCGAGCCCCCGCACGCCGGTTGC
>NZ_JBMNDR010000118.1:0-6404 GCF_052543235.1 Streptomyces sp. SAS_272
TGGGGGGTGCTCCCGCGGGGAGCACCCCCCCCACGACCCGTTCGGTCAGCAGGTCGAGTTGGTCTGGGTGAGGAGGCCGAGCCGCCACGGGAGGAGGTTGTAGTCACCGCTCGCGTTGGGGTTCAGGCCCTGGTAGAGGTACTGGAGCCGGCACGCGGGGATGGTGAGCGTCTGGTCGTTTCCCGCCCGGATCATCTCGCCGTGGCTGATGTCACGGGTCCACGCGCCGGCCGGGAAGGAGACGTTGTTGGCCCGGGCGAAGGGAGTGCCCTCGGACGCGGCGAGCTGCGTCCAGGAGCCGGCGAGACTCGTGGAGGTCCAGGACCGGAACCAGCGCCGCCCGTCGGACCCGATGGCTTCGACGAGAAGGAGGTACTGGTTGCTGCCCTGGACCTTGTACACGTTGCTGGCTTCGAACAGGGCGTTCCTGGAGTCCCGCAGCGCGATGACGGTGTTGGTGAAGCCGTTGGGGAACTGGCCGACGGTCGTCTGCGACCGGTAGAGGTGCCCGTTGTCGTCGGACGAGAACAGATAGCAGTTGGCACTGTCGCAGATCACCCACATGTCGACCCAGTAACCGTTGCCGATGTTCTGCCGGATGATGTCCGGCATCGACGAGTAGAAGTTGCGGGGTGCGCTCCACCCGTTGGGATTGCTGATGTCGGGGTTGGTGGAGTACGAGGCGTTGCCCGTCTGGTAGACGAGGTACCACAGGCGTTGCGGCGCGTTGTAGAACACCTGCGGCGCGGCCCGGTAGCCGGTGCCGATGGCGGTGCGGTCCAGGTAGTGGTGGGTGGCGGAGCCGGCCTGCGACCAGTCGGAGAAGTTCAGGTAGACCAGGTTGTAGCCGGAGGAGGCCGCGGTGCTGGCGAACACGTGGTACTTGCCGTTGTGGTAGACGACCGTCGGGTCCTTGATCCCCGCGATGTTGTGCGTCGAGTCCGGTTTCGGCGCGATCAGCGGGCCGCTGGAGCTCCACGAATACCTGCTCGGCAGGGCGGCGGCGCCGGAGGTGCTGCGCGTGGTGGCGGGTGCGCTGCGGACGGTGGAGGGCGTGCCGCCCAGCGTGGTGAGCGCCGCGTTGTAGGCCGACTTCTTGTTGCCGTTGCGGTCGAAGAGCAGCGGGTTCTCGCCGCTGCGCCAGGAGTCGCTGTCGCGGATGCCCCAGACGGTGATGCCGGTGCAGCGGGAGACGTTCAGACAGGCCCTGACCGTGTTCGCATAGGCGGTCGGCGACGCCTGCGCGATGTCCAGTTCGGTGATCTGGACGTCCACGCCGAGAGCGGCGAAGCTCGACAACGTCGTCTGGAAACTGCCGGGAGGACCGCCGGCGCCGAAGTGGGCCTGAAGGCCGACGCAGTCGATGGGCACGCCGCGTGCCTTGAAGTCGCGCACCATGCGGTAGACGCCCTGGGTCTTGGCGGCGTTCCAGTCGTCGATGCTGTAGTCGTTGTAGCAGAGCTTGGCCGCCGGATCGGCTGTCCGGGCGGTGCGGAACGCCTGTTCCAGGAAGCCGGTGCCCAGCACGTCCCGGAAGACCGAGCTGCGGAGCTGGCCGCTTCCTCCGTCGGCGAACGCCTCGTTGACCACGTCCCAGGAGTGGATCCGGCCCTTGTAGCGGCCCGCCACCGTGTTGATGTGGTTGTTCATCACGCTGCGCAGGGTGTTCGCGTCCCGGATGGACTTGACCCAGTCGGGCAGTTGGGAGTGCCACACCAGGGTGTGACCACGCATGCGCTGACCGTGGGACGACGCACGGTTGACGATCTGGTCGGCGGGGCCGAAGTTGAACGAGCCGCGGGACCGCTCGGTCGTGTCCCACTTCATCTCGTTCTCGGGAGTGACCGAATTGAACTCACGGTCGAGGATGCGGGTGTAGGCGCCGTCCCCGAGCCGGCCCGCGGCCACCGCGGTTCCGAAGTACCGCCCGGACTGGGCTGCCTGGGCGCCCAGGGCCGAGGCGCGGACGGCGTCGGGCGCGCCGGCCGCTGTGTCGGGTACGCCGGTCGCGGAGCCCGGTGCGCCGGTCGCGGTACCGGGTGTCACCAGGACGGTCGCGGCCAGCAATGCCAGGACCGAGGCTCGGCGACAGCCGATCCGTTTCAACGGGTTCATGCTTCTCCTCGTGGGGTGGGGGGTTGCGTGGTGCGGTCGAGGGGCTGGACGTCAAAGTGACGCGTCCATGACATTCGTCGGTGACGTCCACCCCCTGTGATCCAGCCGCAGGACGGCGTGGAGCGACTGTCGATGTTCGGGATGTCGAACCAGGATCGATTTGACGGGCATTCAGGATGATAGGGAGCCCCAGGGTGGCGTCAATCCTTCTCGCATGAATCGCCTTGAACGTCGAAACTTTCGAAGCGATCCATCCCATGTTGTCGCAGGCCATGTGCCCGGATGATGCTGATGCGCCACTTTCGACGCGCCTGAATGGCTGGATCGCGGGGTGGTATGGCGGCAGGTGTTGACATGTCTGCGCGCCTCCCTAGTATCCGTGAGGCCCTTGGTTTCCGAATGACACACGAAATTTCGAACCGCTCTTCTCTAGCGAATGTCATGCACCTGCCAGCCATATCGCGTCACCGCCCCATGACGCCTTCCGGGAAAGGACCCCTTGGTGCCCAGACGATCAGGCGGACGCCTCCTCCGCCTCCTCGCGGCAGCCGCGTTGACGGTCACCGCGTCCGCGACGGCTTCCGCGTCCTCCACCGCCTCGGCCGCGCCCGGCAGCCCGGCACTCACGCCGCCGCTGGGCTGGAACAGCTGGAACAGCTTCGGGTGCGGGATCACCGAGGCACGCGTGCGCGAGGCCGCCGACGCGATGGCGTCCTCGGGTATGCGGGACGCCGGTTACCGATACGTGGTGGTCGACGACTGCTGGTTCGACCCGCAGCGCGACGCCGCGGGCGGCCTGCGGGCGAACCCGACCAAGTTTCCCGGTGGCATGAAGGCGCTCGGGGACTACATCCACGGCAAGGGCCTGAAGTTCGGCATCTACCAGGTGCCGGGCGAACGGACCTGCGCGCAGTCCACGGGGGCCTATCCGGGCTCCACCGGCAGCCGGGGGCACGAGGCCCAGGACGCCGCCACGTTCGCCTCGTGGGGAGTCGACTACCTCAAGTACGACTGGTGCTCGTCCAGCGGCACACTCGACGAGCAGGTCGCGCGGTTCGCGGTCATGCGCGACGCTCTGCGCGGCACCGGGCGGCCGATCGTCTACAGCATCAACCCCAACAGCTTTCACGCCATCACCGGCGCGGCCTACGACTGGGGCCAGGTCGCCGACCTGTGGCGGACCACCGAGGACCTGCTCGACATCTGGCAGAACGGGAACGCCAACAGCTATCCGATGGGCGTCGGCAACGTGCTGGACGTCACCGCGCCGCTGGCGGCCCAGTCCGGCCCCGGACACTGGAACGACCCCGACATGCTGGTCGTCGGCCGTCCCGGACTGTCGCTGACCGAGTCCCGCTCGCACTTCGCGCTCTGGTCGCTGCTGGGGGCGCCGCTCATGGCCGGCAACGACATCCGCACCATGTCGGCCGACGTGAGCGCGATCCTGCGCAATCCGCGGCTCCTGGCGGTGAACCAGGACCGGCTGGGCGCGGGCGGGCGCCGCGTGCGCGACGGCGGCGGCACCGAGGTGTTCGCCAAGCCCCTGTCCGACGGCTCGGTCGCGGTGGGCCTGTTCAACCGGGGAGGCGGCACGGCCACGATCACCACCAGCGCGGGGCAGGCCGGCCTGTCCGGCGGGCCGTTCACCCTCACCGACCTGTGGACCGGCGGCACGTCGACCACGTCCGGGCAGATCTCGGCGAGCGTGCCCGCGCACGGTGTGGCCGTCTTCCGGGTGAGCGGCGGCAGTCCGACGGCCGCCACCACCTCGCGGCTGCGCGGCAACGGCTCCGGCCGCTGCGTGGACACGGACAACGCCGCCGGGGCCGCGGCACAGATCCGGGACTGCCACACGGCCGCCGACCAGCTGTGGACCACCTGGGCCGGCGGCGAGATCCGCGTCTTCGGCGACAAGTGCCTGGACGCCTACAACCAGGGCACCGCGAACGGCACCCGGGTCATCACCTGGCCCTGCAACGGCCAGGACAACCAGAAGTGGACCGTCGGATCCGACGGGACGGTCCGCAACGTCCACGCAGGGCTGTGCCTCGACGCCGACCGGGCCGGCACCGCCGACGGGACCCCGCTCGTGCTGTGGAGCTGCGACGGCCAGGCCCACCAGAAGTGGAGCCGCGTATGAGCGGCGCGCGGCTTCGCTGACGGCCAGGTGCGGCGCCCACGACGCGAGGATCGCTCCGCAAGCTTCCGTGGACATCGGATTCCGGGCGGCCCGCATCGGGGGCGCCGCTCCGCCCGGCTCGCTCCTGCACCCTCGACGGCACGGCCTGCACCACGACCGCGAACGCACGCACGGCGGTGACCACGGTCCGTCGGTTCACCGTCGATGTCGCCGGATCCGTCACGGAGCTCGCGCTCAGCAAGCGCCGCTCTCCCACGGCCACTGCGCGTCCCGGCCGGCTTCGATGAGCGGGATCAGCCGGAACGCGGCGTCGCTCAGACCGCCGAAGGTGTGGTGGTGCGGGCCGGCCGGGGCGTGGGCCGAGGCGTATCCGGCCAGGTTCCAGGTATAGACCGGGATGCTGAAGGGGACGCTGCGCAACGGGTTGGACCACTGACTCGCCCCTGTCTGTTCGTCGGTCACCAGGACCACCCGGTCATGGCGGTCGTAGTGCTGCTGGAGCGCCGCGGCCGTGTTGGTGCCGCCGAGGTCGTGGAAGCGGTCCAGGACGCGCAGCACGCGCTCACCCGGGGTGAGTTCGACGCGACGGCTGTGGGAACCGAACTCCACCAGGTCGGCCTGCTCGGCCCGCAGCGCCACCGCCGTACCGAAAACGGCCGCCGTATCGGCCCGGTTGAGCTGGGTGTGCTCGCTGGGCAGGTCGAACATCGAGCCCGACCGGTCCACCAGAACCAGTGTGCGGCCGCCCAGTTCGGGGACGTTGGCGAGGGAGTGCCCGAGGGCCGCCTCCAGAGCCTCCTCCCAGCGGCGTGACGGCGTGTTGCGGTAGGCGGCCAGGTAGCGGAACGGGAACTGGCGTGAGCGGCGCACCTCGTCCGGGTCGGAGATCCGCGAGGCCACTTCGGCGGCCGCCTCGTCGCTCACACCGGCCAGGTCCAGGTTGCGCAGATTGCGTACGAGGGCCATCGCCCCCATCGAGGGGACCAGGGCCTCCCACACCGCCGCGTCGAGCGGCCCCTGCAGCCAGCCCGCCACCGACTCCCAGGTCATCCCGGCCGCGTTGAGCCGCTCCGCGCCGCCCGGGGCGGTCACGAGGGCGCGCCGATCCTCGACCGGCACGGTCATCAGCTCCCGGTGTGCGGCGAGCAGCGTCTCGCCGGGCGGCGGCAGGGCACGGTCGGCACGGCGGCGGCGGTCGATGGCGTACCTGAACAGGTCGCCCTGCCAGGGACGCCGGGGATCGGGAGTGGGGTGGGTGAGTTCGATGACGTCACCGAAGCGGTAGGCGCGCGAGGAGGTGTCGTACTTGAGGAGCGCGCGTCCGGTGTAGAGACGCCGTACGGCGTCCGCGATTCCGCGCTTGAGCGGCTGCGGGAGTGCCCGCCCGTGCCGGGAGGTCCAGTACGCCAGCAACTCGCCTGGCTCGTCGGCTCGTTGGAGGACGGCGGCCACGGCCTGCCGTGAGTGACCGGCGGCCCCCGCGTCCAGCCTGGCCCGGACGAACTCGGCCGCGCCGACGAGGGAGGCGGTGCGCATGTGGGCCTCGGTGCGCAGCCAGCCCAGCAGGCCGAGGGTCCACTCGGGGTCGCTGACGGCGAGTGTGCGCACCAGCTGTTCGTAGCGCTCGTCGCGAGCGACGGCGTCTTCGTAGAAGCTGTGGTGGCCGACCATGTGGGACATGGCCAGCAGGAAGAGTTCCGCCTTCGGGGTGCGGGCGTAGCCGACACCGCCATGGTGGGTGAGATGAGGCCGGAGGCCGGCCGGGCGCCGCAGGGTTCGTGTGGAGCCGGACGGTTGGAGCAGCCACCGGCCGTGGGTGGAGAGCGACGACGTCGCTCCGCCTGCGGTCAGGCCCGGTATTTCCGCCTGGATCTCGACCCTGGCTTCGGACTTGGCCCGCTGACGGTTGAAATGGGGCATGCAGAAGGTCCCTTGGGAGACGTTCCGGGATGAAGGAGAGACGCCTTCCGAGATCAGTAGTGGCACCGGGTTGGTGTTGCGCGTCAGATATGAAGTAACCGGGGCACAGCGCATCGGAAGGCGTCGAACAGGCACGCTAGCCGGTCCGGCAGGAAGGCGCACGCGAATTAACCTCGAGCCGCCGGTTCGGCGTTCTCGAGTGACGTGTGGCGGGCTCGGCCTTCCGCCG
>NZ_JBMNDR010000118.1:6414-21511 GCF_052543235.1 Streptomyces sp. SAS_272
CCTCCCCCCCCCCCCCCCCCCCCGTGCCGGTTCCGTGTCGGAGCCGGGCTGGTCCCACACCGTCAGCGCTGCAGAGTCAGCAGACCCGGACGGTAGGGCAGGAGGCCGTAGTCGCCGCCGGAGTTCGGGCTGCGCCCCTGGTAGAGCAGTTGCAGGTGGCAGGGGTCGACGGTCATGGTCTGATCGGGGCCGGTGCGGATCAGTTCGCCGTGGCTGATGTCGTTGGTCCATGCGGCGCCGCTGTTGGCCTTGCCGGCGAAGGGGTTGCTCTCGGTCGCGGCCTGGGGTGTCCACGAGCCGTTCAGACTGGTGGCCGTGAACGAGCGGAAGTAGCGCCCCTGAGCGCCTATCGCCTCGACGATCATGAGGTAGCGGTTCTGGCCCTGCAGCTTGTAGACCTGCGGGGCTTCGAACAGGTTGTTCGTCGTGTCGCTCATGACCACTGTCGAGCTCGCGCCGAAGCTGCCCGGGAAGTTCCCGATCGGCATGCCGGCCCGGTAGATCTTGCCGTTGTCACCGGCGAAGAACAGGTACATGTTCGTCCCGTCACCGATGAGCGTCTGGTCGATGGGTCCCGTTCCGGAGCCGGAGATGCTTCCGGAGAAGAGCACCTGCGGGGACGACCAGCCGTTCGGGTTGGCGGGGTCGCTGGACGTCCGGTAGGAGAAGGCGGTCCCACCCCACTGGTAGGCGAGCACCCAGATGTTCTTCGGTGCGAAGTAGAAGAGCGTGGGTGCGACGGTGGCGTTCGACATCGTGTTCTGGCCGGCCGAGGCCATGTCCGGCCAATTGGTGAACAGGCCGAAGTTCATCGAACCCCAACGCGTCCCCGTGTCGTGCGTCGTCGCATAGACGAGTTGCCTGCCGTTGTAGGGGACGACGGTGAAGTCCTTGAGCGAGACCCACCCGGACTTGGGCTGTGCCAGCGCACCCGTCGACGTCCAGCGGTATGCCGAGGGGAGATCGCACGAGCCGGGGCCGTCTGCGCCGACCTTGACGAGCTGCCACTGCTGGTTGGTGCCGCCCCAGTCGTCGTACTGGACGACGTTCGCGCTGTCGGCGGTGGAGGCGCCCTGCACTTCGAGGGCTTTGTTGCTGTGGCGCGAGATGAACCTCACGTAGCCGTCCGAGCTGTCGGCCAGCCGCCACTGCTGGTTGGCGGCGTTCAGGTCGGCCCACTGGACGATCGAGCCGCCGTTCGCGGTGGACCAGTTGTGGACGTCCAGGACCTTGCCCGACAGGCGGGACACGATGCGGTAGTAGCCGCCCCCGGAATCGACGAAGCGCCACTGCTGCCGGCTCTGATCGTTCCTGGTCCACTGGGTGATGCGGGCGCCGTCGTCGGTCGCCATGTCGTGGACGTCCAGGGCCTTGCCGCTGTTGCGGTTGACCAGCACGTACGAGGCGTTGGGGTCCACGGTCGCCGCGCCGGCGGGCTGGGCGCCGAGGAAGGCGGCCACGAGCAGCAGCGGTGCGAGGACGGCGAGCAAGCGTCTCAGGTGGACCGGGGACGGGCGGCGTAACCACATGAGAGGGCCTCCTTTGGGGGCAGGGGGTGAGAGGACCCCGATCAGCCACGGAGTGGACGTGCCGGGCGAGGGAGGGAATCACGAAATGTTTCGAGGAATTCCCGGAAGCTTTGACGCCACAAGCTAGGAATCCGGGGCTCTCGGGTCAAGGCCTGTCGCCGATCTGTCTACAACTGGCGCTTCTCCGCAGGGCCTGACCGGCTGTCGCGTCGACCGGAGGCACCCCTCCCGGCCCCGGCCTGCGGCCGTCCCCGCCCCGTCCCTGCCCCGATCCTGCCGCCGTCCCGGCCCCGGTTCCGCGGCGTCCGTCAGCGGCGGCCACGGCGGCTCCGGGGTGTCGCCGGACGGGGTGCCGGGATTCCGGAAGTTTCGGACGAGATTCAGAAACTTTCTGCGGGAAGTATTGACGATCCATCGTCAATACCTCAATCATCCGTGCCTGAGGATCGATTGACGTTCGAGATGCCGAACCGCATCTGTGCTGCACGGCAGATCCACGCAGAGCCGCACGACAGATCCGCGCACCAGAACTGCGCCGCCCCCCGTCACGTTCCGCCCGCCGTACGTCAACCGACGGCCGGCCGGGCGCCGTCCGTGCCGGTCGAGATCGTCCCGGTCCCATGACCGCGGTGTCCGGTGATTCCGTGCTGCCCGGGCTCCGGTCCCCTGTCTGCCGAGGGGGAGCGGACGACGCGTCCCCCTGCGCTTCAGTCCTTCCGTGATTCCTACCCTGGAGGCACCTTCATGGGCCCGTACGCCCCTCCCCGATCCGTCGGCCGCCGGAAGATCCGCGGCCTGCTGCCGACGCTGGTCGCCGGCGTCCTCGGCGTGGTCGCCGCGCTGGCGGTGCCGCCGACCGCACACGCCGCCGAGAACACGCTCGGCGCCGCCGCGGCGCAGAGCGGTCGCTACTTCGGCACCGCCGTCGCCTCGGGCAGGCTCGGCGACTCGGCGTACACGTCGATCGCGGGCCGTGAGTTCAACTCGGTGACGGCGGAGAACGAGATGAAGATCGACGCCACCGAACCACAGCGGGGCCAGTTCAACTTCAGCGCCGGTGACCGCGTCTACAACTGGGCCGTGCAGAACGGCAAGCAGGTGCGCGGTCACACCCTGGCCTGGCACTCCCAGCAGCCCGGCTGGATGCAGAGCCTCAGCGGCAGCACGTTGCGCCAGGCGATGATCGGCCACATCAACGGGGTGATGGCCCACTACAAGGGCAAGATGGCCCAGTGGGACGTCGTGAACGAGGCCTTCGCCGACGGCGGTTCGGGAGGCCGGCGCGATTCCAACCTGCAGCGCACCGGCAACGACTGGATCGAGGTCGCCTTCCGCACCGCGCGCGCCGCCGACCCGGCGGCCAAGCTCTGCTACAACGACTACAACGTCGAGAACTGGACCTGGGCCAAAACCCAGGCCGTGTACTCCATGGTCCGGGACTTCAAGCAGCGCGGCGTGCCGATCGACTGCGTCGGCTTCCAGTCGCACTTCAACAGCGGCAGCCCCTACAACAGCAACTTCCGCACCACCCTGCAGAACTTCGCCGCCCTCGGCGTCGACGTGGCCATCACCGAACTCGACATCCAGGGCGCCTCGGCCACGACCTACGCCAACGTGGCCAACGACTGCCTGGCCGTCCCGCGCTGCCTCGGCGTCACCGTCTGGGGTGTGCGCGACACCGACTCCTGGCGATCGCAGGACACGCCGCTGCTGTTCAACGGTGACGGCAGCAAGAAGGCCGCCTACACGGCCGTCCTCAACGCTCTCAACGGCGGTACCTCCACGCCCCCTTCGGGCTCCGGGACCATCAAGGGCGTCTCTTCGGGCCGCTGCCTGGACGTGCCCGGCACCAGCACCACCGACGGCACCCAGCTCCACCTGTGGGACTGCCACAACGGCACCAACCAGCAGTGGGCGAACACCGCCGCCGGCGAGCTCAGGGTCTACGGCGACAAGTGCCTGGACGCCGCCGGCACCGCCAACGGCGCCAAAGTCCAGATCTACGGCTGCTGGGGCGGCGACAACCAGAAATGGCGCCTCAACTCCGACGGAACCATCGTCGGCGTCCAGTCCGGCCTCTGCCTCGACACCGTCGCAGGCGGCACCGCCAACGGAACCCTGATCCAGCTCTCCTCCTGCTCGAACGGCAGCAGCCAGCGCTGGACCCGCTCCTGATGGGACCTGCCCACCGACGAAAGGGTGAGTCGATGAAGGCCTACGGTGCGGATTCTCCCGCCCCTCCACAAAGACGACGCTGGTGGTCCCGGATCGCCGCCGTGCTGGCCGCGGCCCTCGCGATCGGCCTGCTCGCCGCGGTGCATCCGGTGCCCGCCGAGGCGGCGACAGTGGACACCGATGCCTGGTACGTCCTGGTCAACCGCAACAGCGGCAAGGCGCTGGACGTCTCTGGCTCTGCCACCGCCGACGGCGCGCGGGTCAGCCAGTGGACGCGCAACGACGGAACCAACCAGCAGTGGCAGTTCGTGGACTCCGGCGGCGGTTTCTACCGGCTCAAGGCCCGGCATTCGGGCAAGGTTCTCGATGTGGCCGGGGCTTCGGGGGCCGACGGCGCCGCTATCCAGCAGTGGGCCGACCACGACGGGGCCAACCAGCAGTTCCGCCTGGCCGACTCCGACGCGGGCAACGTCCGGCTGATCAGCCGCACCAGCAGCAAGGCGGTGGAGGTTCAGGGCGCCTCCACGGCCGACGGAGCCAACGTCGTCCAGTACGCCGACTGGGGCGGCGCCAATCAGCAATGGCAGATGATCAAGCTGTCGTCCGGTGGCGGTGGCGGTGGCGGTGGCGGCGGCTGTGGCAGCGCCCCCACCCTGGCGAGCGGTACGTACACGATCCAGAGCGGCGGCAAGAGCCGCAGCTTCATCCTCAGGGTTCCCGCCAACTACGACAACAGCCACCCCTATCGGCTGATCTTCGCGTTCCACTGGCGGGGCGGAACCGCCGGCGACGTCTCCTCGGGCGGCACGAGCGGGAGCGCCTGGTCCTACTACGGCCAGCAGGAGCAGTCGAACAACACCGCGATCCTCGTCGCTCCCCAGGGCCTCGGCAACGGCTGGGCCAACGCGGGCGGTGAGGACGTCACCTTCGTCGACGACATGATCCGGCGCATCGAAGGCGGGCTCTGCGTGAACCCGGCACAGCGTTTCGCCACGGGATTCAGCTGGGGCGGCGGCATGAGCTACGCACTCGCGTGCAGCCGGGCGAACGTCTTCAGGGCCGTCGCGGTCATGTCCGGCGCCCAGATCAGCGGGTGCAGCGGCGGTGCCCAGCCCATCGCCTACTTCGGAATCCACGGAGTCAGCGACTCCGTCCTCGACATCGGGCAAGGACGGTCCCTGCGCGACAGGTTCGTCGGCAACAACGGTTGCGCCTCCCAGAGCCCGCGCGAGCCCGCGCCGGGCAGCCGGACGCACCTCACCACCGTCTACTCGGGCTGCCGTGCCGGGTACCCGGTCCAATGGGCCGCGTTCGACGGAGGCCACATACCCGGTCCGGTCGACGGCTCCCCCAACGAGAGCGGCGTCACCACCTGGACCAAGGCAGAGATCTGGAGGTTCTTCGCACAGTTCCAGTGACACACCCGCACGACGGAGTGGAGCCGGGATCCTCCTGGCTCCACTCCGCCGACGTCTGTCCCGGACCGACGTTCCTACCGGCGTTCCTACCGCGGCACAGGGCGTCGGATCGATCGCTGCGCAGGATGGCCGAGGGGATGCGCCGGCCCGCCGAGTGCTAGGACGAGCTCGGCGAGTGCGGGGAGCGGAGTACGAGGAGCGTGATCTCGCCGGGGGCGAAGACGCGGAACGGCGGGCCCCAGAAGCCGGTGCCGCGGCTGGTGTAGAGGAGGGTGCGGGCGCCGTGGCGGCTGAGGCCGGCGAGGGCGGGCTGGTCGAGGCGGACCAGGTGGTGGAAGGGCCAGATCTGGCCCCCGTGGGTGTGGCCGGAGAGCTGGAGGTCGATGCCGGCTGCCGCTGCCCGGTCGACGAACTTGGGCTGGTGGGCCAGGAGCAGGACGGGCAGGTCAGGGTCGGCGCCGTTCAGGGCTCCGGCGAGGTGGGCGCGGTGGCCTGCCAGGCCGGAGGACTCGGCGGTGACGTCGTCCACGCCGGCCACCACGAGGGTGTCGCCTCCGCGTTCGAGCAGCAGGTGACGGTTGCGCAGCGGCTCCCAGCCCAGCTCGTCCATCAGGTCGACCCAGCCCTGGGCCTCGCTGTAGTACTCGTGGTTGCCGGTGACGTAGACCCGGGCCCGGGTGGCCTGCACGGTGCCGAGCGGGGCGGCCTGGGCGCGGCGGCGTTCGGCGGTGCCGTCCGCGATGTCGCCGGTGTGGCAGACCAGGTCGGCTTCCAGGGCGTTCACCGTCTCGCACACCCGTGCCGACCAGCGGGCGCGGTCGAGGGGGCCGTAGTGGGTGTCGGTGATGAGGGCGACGCGGGTGCCGTCCAACCCGGCTCCCAGTCGCGGCAGTTGCACCTCGACTCGGCGCACGCGGGGTACGCGGCGGGCTTCGGCGTGACCCCAGGCGAGCAGCACGGCGGTGGTGCCGAGGACGGCCCAGGTGACGATTCGGGCCCGGTCCTGACTCTCGCCGACGCCGGCCAGGGTCAGGGCGAGCCGCAGAAGGACGCCGAGCAGAACGGACCAGGTGAACAGAACCCAGCCGGCGCCCAGCAGGGTGTCACCGACGATCGCAGCCCGGTCCTGCTGGCGCCGGCCGTGGCCGCGCACCATCGCGAGCGGCATGCCGACGAGGCCGAGGACGCACAGGGCGGTGCCGACCAGCGTGCCGGGCAGCGGCCAGTGCTGGCCCGTGTAGAGGAGCACCCAGCAGGGCACGGTCCACAGCAGGACCGGGGCGATCAAGGGGAGGTAGCGCATCAGACGGTGCAGTCGGCTCTGCCGCGGCGCCTGCGCTTCACCCTCGGCGGGCCGGGTGTCGCTGGTCTCGGTCACGCTTCCCCTCTCTGACCGGACTGCTGTCTCGCGCAGGGTATCCGGTAGTCCCCGGCCCGGTCGGACGGGTGTTCACGGGTGCGGTCCGGTGCGGCGAAGGATACTCCGCGGGACGGTCTCGGCCCTGGCGTACGGGGTGGCGGCGAAGGCCGACGGTGTCACTCCCCGGCGCGCTGCTTCCGGGCGAGGGCCACGAGAGCGGAGAGCGGTGTGGCGGACGAGGGAGCCTCCCGCACTCCGCCTTCCGTCGGGCTGCTCATGCACCGGTACCCGGACCCGTGGCGCATCGGCCCGGGCGAGTCCGACGGCGGACGGCACGGTCCCGGTGGCGCACGGCGTCCGAGGACAGCGGCGTCGATAGTGTGTCGCCATGCCGCATGCACTGTCGGAGCTCCAACTCGGCACCGACCGGCTGACGTTGCGTCCCTCGACTGACGATCTCCAGGCCCGATGGTGCGGACGAAGGGAGAGTGTTCCGCTGTGACGCACGCTCACGAGGAAGAAGTGCTGGCCAGGATCGCCAAAGGGCTCGTCTACACGGAGTCGGAAGCGGCCTTCCAGGCCTCTCGGCGCCGCACCGAGCAGATCTTCGAGTACAACCACACACCACCGAGCGAAACGGAGAAGCGCCGATCGCTGCTCCTCACGATCTTCGGCTCGGTCGGTGCACGCACCGTGCTGCTGCCGCCGTTCCACGCCGGGTTCGGCAGCAACGTCCACATCGGCGACGACTTCTTCGCGAACGTGAACCTCACGTTCGTCGACGACGTGGACATCCGCATAGGCGACGGTGTCATGATCGCTCCCGGCGTGACGCTGACCACGACGGGACACCCGGTGCATCCCTCACGACGCGCCGACTTCGGACGCTTCTCGGAGCCGATCGTGATCGAGGACAAGGTCTGGATCGGCAGCAACGCGGTGGTCCTGCCCGGCGTTCGCATCGGATACGGGTCGGTCATCGGCGCCGGGAGCGTCGTCAGCCGCAGCATTCCCCCGATGACCGTCGCGGTCGGAACCCCTTGCCGGGTGATCCGCCGCATCACGGACGAGGACCTCGTCACCCGTACCGCCGGGCGTTGAACCACCGCAAGCCGTGCCGACGCCTCGTTCAGGCGGCGGTGGCCGCAACGGAGCCGGGGTACGCCATGAGAGTAGCGCCGGGAAACCGGCTCTGACCTCCGCGAACGGAACGTTTTCCGCGCACAAAGATGCGTCAGCTCGTCGTTGACCGCCACTCCTCGGCAGGGCCAGGGTGAGGGGCCGGACCGGATGCCTGACCCTTTCCGGTCCCCCTTTCCCGGTCCTCGAACTGAGCGCAGGAGGTCGTGATGCTCCACACGGATATCCGTGGAACCGACGAGTGCGGGGAGCGAGAAGCGGCTGCCGCCACCACGCCCGCCGGGCCGGCCGCACCGCCGGTCGGCCACGAGCTGTTCTTCCAGCAGTGCCTCTGGTGCGGCACACCCGCCTACCGCCGGTCCTTCTGCCGGGCCTGCGGATCCACGGCCTTCCGACGCGAGCGCAGCGCCGGCGCCGGGGCGGTCGTTCGCCGTAACGGACAGACCCACCACAACACGTGGCTCGTCGCCATGGACGAGGGGTTCAACCTGCTCTGCCAGGTCACGGGGACGGCGCCGGTCGTGGTCGGGATCGGCGCCAGGGTGCGCGTCGTACGGACGGCCGCTTCTGTCGGACAGGGCCCGCCCGTCGTCGAGCTCACCCACCCGGCGACGTCCTTGGAGCGCTGGTGGTGACTGCTGACGGCTCGGACGGAGCGGTGTCCGCAGGCCGGCACGACGAGAGAGGAGGGCCCATGGGCGCCCAGAACGACGCGCCGGACGAACGGGCCGGCGTCGGCCGCGAAGGGGCGGGGCGCGGTGCGCTGGAGGGGCTGCGCATCGCCGACTTCTCCCGGGTTCTCGCAGGTCCCTACGCCACGATGCTCCTCGCCGATCTCGGCGCCGAGGTGGTGAAGGTGGAGCGGCCGGGCACCGGGGACGAGACCCGGGCCTGGCATCCCCCGGCGGATCATGAAGGAACGTCGACGTACTACCTGAGCGTCAACCGGAACAAGAGATCCGTCGTCCTGGACCTCACGACGCAGGCCGGTCTGGAACAGGCCCGTGCCCTGGTCGCCGAGTCCGATGTGCTGGTGGAGAACTTCCGTCCCGGCACGATGGAGCGGCTGGGGCTCGGCCCTCGCGAACTGTGCGCCCGGCACCCAGGGCTGGTCTACTGCTCGATCAGTGGATTCGGCAGTGGTGCGGGCGCGGCGATCCCCGGATACGACCTGCTCGTGCAGGCCGTCGGCGGTCTGATGAGCGTGACCGGCGACGCGGCCGGGGAGCCGGTGAAGGCCGGTGTGGCGCTGGTCGATGTGATCACCGGCCTGCACGCCTCGCTCGGCATCCTCGCGGCGCTCCGGCATCGGGACGCCACCGGGGAGGGCCAGCTGGTGGAGGTGAATCTGCTCGGCTCGTTGCTGTCGGCCCTGGTCAACCAGGCGTCGGCGTTCGCCGTCGCCGGCGTGGTTCCCGGCCGCCTGGGCAACGCGCACCCGAGCATCGCCCCGTACGAAACCCTCCCGGCCGCTGATCGTCCGCTCGCGATCGCGGTGGGCAACGACCGGCAGTTCGCGGCACTCGCCGAGGCCGTCGGGGATCCCGGTCTCGCGCTGGACGGCCGCTTCCGCACCAACGCCGACCGCGTCGCCCATCGTGCCGAACTCAAGGACCTGCTGACCGAACGGCTGGGTGTCGCCGGCGCCGACCACTGGTCGGCCGTCCTGCTGGCCGCGGGGGTGCCCGCCGGACCGGTCAACACTCTCGACGAGGCATTCGCCTTCGCCCACAAGCTCGGCCTTCCCGGCATCGTCGACATCCCCGCCACACCCGCCGACAGAGCGGAAGCCCGGCCCTCCCGCCAGGTCGCGAGCCCCATCGCGCTGAGCGGCACGCCCGTGCAGTACCGCCTGCCGCCGCCACGTCTGGGTCAGCACACCGCGGAGATCCTCCACCGAGGTTCCGACCCCGCCACCGAGCCGCGCGGACCGGTCACCTGACTGCTTCCGCCCTGCACACGCGCACCCGACCCGCACCCACCACCGTCACCACCAGGAGACCACGATGAGCCGCAAGCCGCTGAAGGACCCGCTCGACCTGCTCGACTTCTCCTCCACCCTCGCCGAGGAGGAACGCGAGATCCAGGCCACCGTCGCCAAGTTCCTCGCCGACCGCGTGCGCCCGCACATCGGCGAGTGGTTCGAGAACGCGCACTTCGCCCGTGAACTGGCCCCTGAACTGGGCAAGTTGGGCGTACTCGGCATGCACCTCGAAGGGTACGGCTGCGCCGGCACCAACGCTGTCAGCTACGGCCTGGCCTGCCTGGAACTGGAGGCGGCCGACTCCGGTTTCCGCAGCTTCGTCTCCGTCCAGGGCTCGCTGTCGATGTTCTCCATCTGGAAGTGGGGCTCGGAGGAGCAGAAGCAGGAATGGCTGCCCCGGCTGGCCGCCGGTGAGGCGATCGGCTGCTTCGGCCTGACCGAGCCCGACTTCGGCAGCAACCCCGCCGGGATGCGCACCCGGGCCGTCCGTGACGGTGGTGACTGGATCCTCAACGGTTCCAAGATGTGGATCACCAACGGTGGTATCGCCGATGTGGCCACCGTGTGGGCGCAGACCGAGGACGGCGTCCGCGGGTTCCTCGTGCCGCGCGGCACGCCCGGCTTCACCACGCAGGACATCAAGCAGAAGATGTCGCTGCGCGCCTCGATCACCTCCGAGCTGTACTTCGACGACGTACGGCTGCCCGATGCGGCGCGGCTGCCACTCGCGGAGGGCTTGCGCGGGCCGCTGTCCTGCCTCAACGAGGCCCGCTTCGGCATCCTCTTCGGCGCCGTCGGCGCGGCCCGCGACTCGCTCCAGGCGGCCATCGAGTACGCCGACTCCCGGGTGCAGTTCGACAAGCCGATCAGCGCCTTCCAGCTCACGCAGAAGAAGCTCGCCGACATGACCGTGACCCTGGGCGGCGCCGCGCTGCTCGCCGTGCACCTGGGCCGGCTCAAGGACCAGCACCGGATCCGCCCCGAGCAGATCAGCGTCGGCAAGCTCAACAACGTGCGGGAGGCGATCGCCATCGCGCGCGAATGCCGCACCGTGCTGGGGGCGAACGGCATCTCCCTGGAGTACTCGCCGCTGCGCCACGCCAACAACCTGGAGTCGGTGATGACCTACGAGGGCACCAACGAGATGCACACGCTGGTCGTCGGTCAGGCGATCACCGGTTACCCGGCGTTCCGCTGACCGCCCCGGCTGAAGGAAGACGACCGTGAACATCGTCGTACTCGTCAAGCAGGTCCCGGACACCGGCGCCGAGCGCAGCCTGTCCGCCGACGACCACACCCTCGACCGCGAGGGCGCCGACCTCGTGCTGGACGAGATCAATGAACGCGCCGCGGAAGAGGCCCTGCGGTTGAAGGAGTCGGTGGGCGCCGAGGTCACCGTCGTGTCCATGGGACCCGACTCCGCGCTCGACGCCATCCGCAAGGTCCTTGCGATGGGCGCCGACCGCGCGATCCACATCTGCGACGACCGGCTCCGGGGCGCGGACGTGGTGACCACCTCGAAGGTGCTGGCAGCCGCCGTGCGGACGGTGGAGGACGTCGACCTGGTTCTGGCGGGGGACGCGACCACCGACGGACAGGCGAGCGCCGTCCCCGCCGTCGTCGCCGACCTGCTCGGCCTGCCGCAGCTGACGCATGTGCGGGAGCTGGACGTGGACGAGGGACGGGTACGTGCCGAGCGCGCGACCGAGAACGGCGAGGCGACGCTGGAGGCATCGCTGCCCGCTCTGGTCAGTGTCACCGAAAAGATCAACGAGCCGCGCTACCCCTCGTTCAAGGGGATCATGGCGGCCAAGAGGAAGCCGGTGGATACGGTCGGCCTCGACGACCTGTTCCCCGACGCGGACGACGCCGGCTTCCTCGTGACCCGCACCCGTGTGGTGGAGGCCGTCGAGCGTCCTCCGCGAGCCGCCGGAACCCGCATCACGGACGACGGCTCGGCCGGCCGGCGCCTCGCCGCGTACCTGATCGCCCACAAGCTCGTCTGAACCGTCCCGAACAAGAAGCAGGCTCCCCATGCCCGATGTCCTCGTCCTCGTCGACCACGACGGGGAACGCGTCCACCAGTCCACGTACGAACTCCTGGCTGCCGCACGGCGGTTGGGGGACCCGGCCGCAGTCGTCGTGGGAATCCCCGGCACGGCGGCGCGCCTCAGGGAGTCCCTTGCCCGGTACGGCGCCACAACCGTCCACGCGGCGGAATCCACCGACGTGGGCGAGTTCCTCGCCACGCCCGCCGTCGACGCCCTTCAACTCGCAGTCCGGGAAGCCTCTCCCGCCGCCGTTCTGGTCCCCGCGACGACGGACGGCAACGAGGTGGCCGGGCGCCTCGCCGCGCGGCTGGACTCCGGACTGCTGATCGACGCGGTCGACCTGGACTCCTCCGGTGTGGTCACCCAGATCGCCTTCGGCGGGTCGTACACCGTGCGCTCGCAGGTCACCCAGGGCATACCGGTGATCACCGTACGCCCGGGGGCCTTCGAACCGGAGGAGGGTTCCGGGGAGGCCGTGGAGGCCGTGGAGCGGAGCGTCGCCCTGCCGACGGCCGACCCCGCCGCGTCCGCCCGCATCACCGCCAGGCGGCCCGCGCCCGCGGGCGACCGGCCCGGGCTCACCGAGGCGACCGTCGTCGTCTCCGGAGGCCGCGGTGTCGGCGGAGCGGACGGCTTCAAGGTGGTGGAGGAACTGGCCGACGCCCTGGGCGGTGCGGTGGGCGCCTCACGCGCGGCCGTCGACGCCGGCTACTACCCGCACCAGTTCCAGGTAGGGCAGACCGGCAAGACCGTGTCCCCGCAGCTGTACATAGCTCTGGGGATCTCCGGGGCCATCCAGCACCTCGCCGGAATGCAGACCTCCAAGACGGTCGTCGCCGTCAACAAGGATCCTGAGGCCCCGATCCTCGGCCTCGCCGACTACGGCGTGGTGGGCGACCTGTTCGCGGTGGCGCCCCAGCTCACGCGGGAAGCAGCCGCCCGCCGCACAGTCGGCTGACGTGGGTCGCCGTCAGGTCTTGAGGTCGCACTGTCGGGTCCGTCGGGTCCGTCGGGTCCGTCGGGTCCGGACCTGGAAGGACCGAAGCCGTGCGGGTCTCCGAGGGGCCGGGGGTCCGCTGTGACATCCGTGTCGAGGCGGACCTCTCGACGGTGTGGGGCCTGATGACGGACATCGGCGTGCCGGCCGATCCGGCGATCGACCGTACGCCTGGGAGGGCGAGGAGATCGTGGCCCTCCGGCCGGCCGAGCTCCGCACCACCGTGGACGCCCCCTTGCGCGGTGTCAAGGCCCTCGCGGAGGAGGCCCCGCCCAGGGTGCGGACCGCGCCGGCCTCACCCGTAGCCGTGCCGTCTGCGGCGCACGCGCAGGGACAGCGCCGCCACCCATGAACAGGGGGGCGGGGCGCCATTTTTCCCCGAGCCGACTCGGCCCGCACCAACAACACCTCGACGAAGCGGTGACGTACTCATGCCCACAGACCACGCCTGCCGGATCGCGGTTGAATTCGCCGCGCAGAACCTCGATTCGCTCCGCCCTTTTCTCCGACCCGGTCACCCGCGCGGAGAGCGGACGGACGGTTTCGACGACTGGGCGACGGGCGCAGCGGCCCTGCTCGTCGTTCTCGCCGGCCTTCAAGCCGATCAGCCTGGTGAGCTGGCACTGTGGCACGCCCGCATCGGCGATCGGATCCATGAATCCTTCGGACTGCCTGCCGCCGGTGCCGAGGGACTCCGGCCGGGCCGCCGCTCACATGGATGGGAGGCTCTGGCCCCTGTGCAGCAAAAGGCACGAGAGCTTCTGACCGACCTTGCGGGCGGAGGCCGCCCGGGCGGGCCTGTCGAGCTGTCGAGACAGCTGGACCTGGTGGAGGACGCGTGCGCCGGGGCCCTGCGACGGATGGCGGTCCCGCACGAGGCGGCGGTGCGATGCGCTGCGGCACTCGCGGAGGCCGCCGGGTCACTGTTCGGCCTGCACCCCTCCCCGCCGTTGCGCCACGCCCCGCCTCCGCCCGCGGCCCCGCCGGTCACCGCGTCTGCGCTCCCGACCGACTGGACGACGAGCATCCTGTTCTAGCCCGACCGTCGCCCTCAACGCCGTTGACCCATCCGGGTGTCGGGCTGTTCCGATACGAACCAGCCACCTCGCCGGGCCGCGTACGTGGAGGAGGGGCTCGCCGAGCCGCACCGAGCCCCGAAAGCATCGCGGCCGCCCACCGCATCTTCCGCCGCCGCCCGTCCAAGGCGTCGGCCGCACAGGCGCACGCCGGCTCCGGCTGGATCCGGGCGCAGCGTCTGGACCGGTGCCGGCTGACCTCGCCGATCCGGAACCGGACCACCTTCCGGTCGGCGCCTTCGGCGGCCGCTGGGGCTGCCCGACCCGGCCCACCCTCCTCCGGGTGGCCGGCGCGCCCCGACCACCTCGTGTCTCCCTCAGGCCGCCTGGTAGTCGAAGAATCCCTGTCCCGACTTGCGACCCAGCAGGCCGGACTCGACCATGCGGCGCAGCAGCGGGGGCGGGGCGTACAGCGGTTCGCGGTACTCCTCGTACAGGGCCTCGCCTATCGCCGCCACCGTGTCCAGGCCGATGAGGTCGGCCAGACGCAGCGGACCCATGGGGTGGGCGCAGCCGGCGGTCATGCCCGTGTCGATGTCCTCGGCCGTCGCGGTGCCGGAACCGACCATGCGCACGGCAGCCAACAGGTAGGGAATCAGCAGGGAGTTGACCACGAATCCCGCACGGTCCTGGGTGACGATCGCCTTCTTGCCCAGGGTGTCGGCGGCGAAGGCGCGTACCCGCTGCTCCGTGGCCGTGGACGTGAGCAACGAGGGGATCACCTCGACCAGCGGCATGGCAGGGACCGGGTTGAAGAAGTGCAGGCCGACCACCGCCTGAGGACGTCCGGTCACGGCCGCGAGCCGGGCGATGGGGATCGAGGAGGTGTTGCTGGCCAGTACGGCGGACGGGTCGGCGACCACCTTGTCCAACTGCTGGAACAGTTCTGTCTTGGCGTGCTCGTCCTCGACTGCGGCTTCGATCACCAACTCGGCGCCGGACAGCCGGGACAGGTCGGCCGTGACCGAGATCCCGGCGAGGGCGTGGGCGCGGTCCTCCGGGCCGATGAGGCCGCGCTTCTCCGCCTTGAGCAGAGAGTCCGCGACACCCGCCAGGCCCGCGCGCGCCCTGTCCTCGGTCACGTCGCACAACGTGACGTGCAGCCCGGCCCGGGCGCAGACCTCGGTGATGCCCCGGCCCATCTGCCCGGCGCCGACGACGCCCACGTGCTTGATCGATGTCATGTGCTCCTCCGCCTGTTCCCGCGTCCGGCGGCGGTTGGCCGACGCCGTGACGGTCTGTGCTGCGGTGTCGAGCCTAGGCTGGGGACGACCCCTCTGACCTGCTCTGATGATGCGTTTTCGGCGCACAAACATGCGCCGCGACGGTGTCGGCCGGCGCGTCGCCGTGCCCGGCCCGGTCCCGAC
>NZ_JBMNDR010000119.1:0-19793 GCF_052543235.1 Streptomyces sp. SAS_272
GGGGCGCGGCTCCCCGCGCGAGGGGCCGCTGGTGCGGCCCGAGCCTCCTCAGGCCGGTACGTGCACCGTCTCCACCCGGCTCGCCACCAGCCGTTCCCGCTCCCGCCGGTGCGCCCGCCCGCGCAGCCGCAGGATCTGGCTGACGCCGAGGGCCTGCAGGACGAAGACGAAGGAAAAGGCGATCCGGTAGTCGCCGCCGGTCGCGTCCAGCAGCACGCCGACCGCGAAGAGCGTCGTCATCGAGGCCACGAAACCGCCCATGTTGGTGATGCCGGACGCGGTGCCCTGCCGCTCGGGCGGGTTCGCCGGGCGGGCGAAGTCGAAGCCGAGCATCGACGCGGGGCCGCACGCTCCGAGCACCGCGCAGAGCACGACGAGCAGCCACATCGGCGCCCGGTCGCCCGGGTAGGCCAGCGTGCTCGCCCACATCAGCGCCGTCGCGCCCACCGTGCCCAGGGCCAGCGGAAGGCGCGCCCCGTGATGGCGGGCGACGATCTGCCCGTACACCAGGCCGACGACCATGTTGGACAGGACCACCAGCGTGAGGAGTTCGCCGGCCGTCGCCCGTGACAGCCCCTGTGCCTGGACCAGGAACGGCAGGCCCCACAGCAGCAGGAACACCATCGCCGGGAACTGGGTGGTGAAGTGCACCCACAGGCCGAGGCGGGTGCCCGGCTCGCGCCAGGACGCGGCGATCTGACGGCGGACGTACGCGCCGCCCCGGTGCGGGAAGGGCTCCGGCTCGTGGCCCTCGGGACGGTCCTTCAGGAAGAGCAGCAGAAGCACCAGGACCACCACACCCGCCAGCGCGCTGCCCGCGAAGGCCGCCGTCCAGCCGACGCCGTGCAGGAGGCGAGCCAGCACCAGGGTGGAGACGAGGTTGCCCGCCATGCCCACCAGGCCGGCGAGCTGCGCGACCATCGGTCCGCGGCGCGCCGGGAACCACCTGCTGCCCAGCCGCAGCACGCTGATGAACGTCATCGCGTCCCCGCAGCCGAGCAGCGCGCGCGAGGCGAGGGCCGTGCCGTAGGACGGGGAGAAGGCGAAGCCGAGCTGGCCGGCCGTGAACAGCACGGCGCCGATGGCCAGCACCTTCCGCGTGCCGAGCCGGTCGACCAGCAGGCCCACCGGTATCTGCATGCCCGCGTACACGAGGAGCTGGAGGATCGAGAAGGTGGACAGGGCCGAGGCGTTCACGTGGAAGCGGTCGGCGGCGTCGAGGCCGGCCACCCCCAGGGACGTACGGAAGATGACGGCGACGAAGTAGACCGAGACGCCGATCCCCCAGACGGCCATCGCGCGCCGTCCACCGGGAGGGTCACCCGGAAGAGTGGAGTTGGGGCCGCGGGCCGCGGTGCTCATCGGACCTCCCCGCGGGCCAGGTGGGAGAACCAGCCGATGTGCCGGTGCACGATCCGCACGGCCGCGTCGGCGTCGCCGGAGCGCAGCGCGCGGAGCAGCTCCTCGTGCTCGGCGAGGGACTTGGCGATCCGGTCCGGGTGCGAGTGCAGCACGGCGACGCCCATCCGCAGCTGGCGGTCGCGGAGTTGGTCGTACAGCCGCGACAGGATCTCGTTGCCGCCGCTGCGGACGATCTCGGCGTGGAAACAGCGGTCCGTCACGGCGGCCGCGGCCAGGTCTCCCGCCGCCGTCTGCTCCCGCTGCCGCTCGACCAGCTCCTCCAGGCGCTCGATCAGGGCGGCCGGCGCGGGCACCGCCTTGCGCGCCGCGTGCTCCTCGACCAGCAGCCGGGTCTCCACCACGTCCGCGATCTCCTGCGCGGAGACCGGCAGGACCAGGGCCCCCTTCTTGGGGTAGAGCTTGATCAGCCCCTCCACCTCCAGACGCAGCAGCGCCTCCCGGACGGGGGTGCGCGAGACGCCCACGGACTCGGCGAGCTCTCCCTCGGTGAGCAGGGCGCCGCCCTGGTAACGGCGGTCCAGGACACCCTGTTTGACGTGGGCGTACACGCGGTCGGCGGCGGGCGGCTGCTTGACGGGAGCGGGGACGGGAAGGGCGGCGGGCGGAGCGGCGGACTGCATGCCCACAGGATAGATACAACACGTACGCAACGGAGGGCGGGTCCAGAATGCGGACCCGGGTGCGCGGGCCCGACGGGTATCGGTCGTGGAGGTCGGTACGGGCGCCGACTCGGGTGCCGGTCATGGGTGTCGACCGCGGGGTTGGGTAAGGAATGGATCAAGTAATCGGAAATTCTGCCCGGCAGACGCACAACTTTGTGTGCTACTTACGTGTCACACATGTGCGGCCCATCTCTTTCCCCCTTGAACTTGGCCGCACCGCAGGGGCATTCGACGTAATCGGGGTATTTCAGTTGATAACCGCCATCAAGGGCATTCGAGTCCGCAGGGCCGCCGCCGTTGCCGTCACCGCCGGCGCAGTGCTCGCGACCGGAGCCCTCACCGCGGCACCCGCGCAGGCTGTCGCCACGCCCACGATCGCCGCCAAGACCGGCTTCGTGATGAACAACGCGAACAGTGCCGTGCTCTACGGCAAGGGCATGAACACCAAGATGTCCACCGGCTCCACCACGAAGATCATGACGGCCAACGTCGTGCTGTCGCAGACGAACCTCAACCTGGACGCCAAGGTCACCATCCAGAAGGCGTACAGCGACTACATCGTCGCCAACACCGCGTCCTCCGCCCGCCTGATCGTGGGCGACAAGGTGACCGTCCGTCAGCTGCTCTACGGGCTGATGCTGCCGTCCGGCTGTGACGCCGCGTACGCGCTGGCCGACAAGTTCGGCACGGGCACGACGCGCGCCGCCCGCGTGAAGAGCTTCATCGCCAAGATGAACAGCAAGGCGAAGACGCTCGGCATGACGAGCACGCACTTCGACTCGTTCGACGGCATCGGCAGCGGAGCGAACTACTCGACCGCCAAGGACCTGACGAAGCTCGCCAGCAACTCGCTGAAGAACGCGAACTTCCGCGCGGTCGTCAAGACCAAGTCGTACACCGCCAAGACGATCACCAAGACCGGGTCCGTCCGCACCATGGGCGCCTGGACCAACACCAACACGCTGCTGAGCAGCTACAGCGGCGCCATCGGCGTGAAGACGGGCTCGGGCCCGGAGGCGAAGTACTGCCTCGTCTTCGCCGCCACCCGGGGCGGCAAGACCGTCGTGGGCACGGTGCTGGCCTCCACCAGCGTCACGGTGCGCGCCACCGACGCGACCAAGCTGCTGAACTACGGCTTCGCCCGGCTGGGCTGACCTCCGGTCGACCGCTGAGCACGCGGAACGGGCCCGTCGTGATCGTCACGACGGGCCCGTTCTCGTAGAGCGCCGCACCCGTCCGCCCGGCTACCGGGTGACCGCGAAGTTCCGCAGGATGGCCGCCGTGAGCTCCGGCTCGCCCTCCGCCTTCACCCGGTCGGCGACCGCGTCCGCCGTGACCCGGCCGCAGGCCAGGCGGACGAACGTCTCCCAGTCGAGGGCGAACGCGGCGGCGGGGCCGAGCGCCGGCGCCGTCTCCAGGGTGCCGCGGCCCTGGATGTCGACGCGGATGGTGCGCAGGAACTCGATCGGGCCGTGCACGTCGAAGACGACCGCGGAGCTGCGCGGGGCGTCGGCCTTCTCGGCGACGACCGCCGGGAGTTCGGCCAGCAGGGCGTCGCGGGCGATGTGCGCGCCGGGGGAGTCGAGGTTGCCGGGCCGGCCGAGGGCGGTGCGCAGATCCTGCTCGTGCACCCAGACGTTGAACGCGTGGAGCCGCATCGACTCCTCGAGCGTGAGCTCGGTGCCGAGCGGACCGCGCACCGTCGTGTGGGGCTGGCGCATCTCGTTGCGCAGCTGCCGGTTGCGACGGATGACCGTGTACTCCAGCTCGGACGTCATCTCCGGCGCCGTGTGGTGACGTCGGACGTCGACCTGCATCTCCATGTAGCGCTGCAGGTCGTTGGTGACGTGGAACAGGTCGCGCGGGAGGGTGTGGATCGGACGCGGGTCGCCGTACATCTCGCAGTCCAGCCCGATGACGTGCGACACGATGTCGCGGACCGACCAGCCCGGGCACGGCGTCCGGCGGTTCCAGTCCGCCTCCACCAGAGGCTGCACCAGCTCGGATATCGCTTCGATGGAGTGGGTCCAGGCGTCGGCGTAGGGCTGGAGGGTGGGATGCAGACTCACGGAAACGGGACCCCTCGGCGGTCGGTACTCGGGTGGGCTGTGGCGGCGTTGCCAGCGGGAGGTGGCGGGTGTCGGCGGGTGTCGGCAGGTGTCGGCGGGTCTCTACGGAACGCTAAGTTACGCTGCTGTGAGGCACCCCGGCAGTGCTTTCGTGTGACGATCGTAGGCCCGTGTGGACTACTCGAATGCCAGGACGGTGGTAGTGTGCGCGCCTCTCTCCTCCAGATCGCCGCAGAAGAGGACGAATCGGTCGAAGCGCGACGGTTGCGGGCCGCCGCGCTGGTAAGAGAACAGGCCGCCGCGGACCTCGTGGTGCTGCCCGAGCTGTGGACGACCGGCGCGTTCGCCTACGAGCGGTTCGCCGACGAGGCCGAGCCCTTGGAGGGCCCGACGTTCGAGGCGATGTCGAAGGCGGCGAGCGACGCGGGCGTGTGGCTGCACGCGGGCTCGATCCCGGAACGGGCGCCGGCCGCGACCGGCGCCGCCGGGGACGAGGGGCCCCTCTACAACACCTCGCTTCTCTTCTCCCCCTCCGGTGAGCTGGCCGCCGCCTACCGCAAGATCCACCGATTCGGCTTCGACAAGGGCGAGGCCGTGCTGATGAGCGCGGGCGAGGACCTGGTGACGGTCCGCCTCCCCGAGACGACCGTCGGCGTCGCCACCTGTTACGACCTCCGTTTCCCCGAGCTGTTCCGCGCCCTCGTGGACGCCGGCGCGGAGACCCTCGTCCTCTCCGCGGGCTGGCCGGAGCGCCGGCGGGCGCACTGGACGCTGCTGGCCCGGGCGCGGGCGGTCGAGAACCAGGCGTTCGTGCTCGCTTGCGGAACGGCCGGGACGCACGCCGGAGTTCCGCAGGCCGGTCACTCGATCGTGGTCGATCCGTGGGGTGAGGTGCTGGCCGAGGCGGGCCCCGGCGAGGAAGTCCTGACCGTCGAGTTCGACCCGGCCGCCGTCGCCACGACCCGCGAACTGTTCCCGGCCCTCAAGGACCGCGTCCTCGGCCTGCGCACCCCGACCCGCTGACCTGCTGATCCGCTGACCCGCCGTCCGCGGCGCGCCGTGGCATCGGGGCGCGCCGGGACGCCGGGCCGCCGGGGCGGTCGCCCGCAGGCCCGTCTCGGCGGCCCACCCGTGCCCCGGCCCACCCGTGCCCCGGCCGGTCCGTCCTTCGGTCGGCGGCGGTCCGCCTCGACGGGCATCCGTGCCTCAGTCGTCGTGCCGCTCCTTGTCGGCGAGGTGGATCACGCACACCGCCACCGCGATCAGCAGCGCCGGATCCGCGTCCTCGCGCACGACGTCGACGCCGTACGTCTCCCGTACGTGCAGCCACCGCCGTGACACGACGGCCAGGAGTTCGCCGTCGTACTCGACCGCGAACTCCCGGTCGAGGATCTTGCCGCTGACGTCGAGCTCGGTGCGGCCGTCCGCCAGCGCCACCCGGTAGTGGTTGCGCAGCAGCGACAGCCGCTTGCGCCTGATCGTGGCCAGCGGCTCGCCGTCCCGTTCGATCACCATGGTGTCCCGCAGGGCGAACATCTTCTGGTGGATGTCGATCAGGATCCGGCCGCGGGTGTCCTTCAGTTCGAAGGTGTCCCGCAGCCGCATCGCCTTGCCGTCGACGAGGTAGACCTTTTCGCCGCGGTCGTCCTCGATCCAGTAGTCGTCTCCGAGCCCGAGCAGCCGGTCACGCACGAGAAATCTCATACCGCTACCGCTTCCCCGGCCCGGCGGGACCTTCCCGGCCCGGGCGGGAAATGCCGCGAGGAATGACCCGACTGCGGCAGCGACCGGCGGAAAGGGGGCCGGGGCGTGACTGTCGGTGGTCGGTGGCACCCTTGAGGGATGACCGACTCCTCACCGGCCCCGGCCCCCCGTCGCGTCCGTGTCCGTGCCCCCGAGCTGATCGGCAAGGGCGGCTGGCTGAACACGGGCGGGCAGCAGTACACCCTCGCCGACCTGCGCGGACGCATCGTCGTTCTCGATTTCTGGACGTTCTGCTGTGTGAACTGTCTGCATGTTCTGGACGAGTTGCGGGAGTTGGAGGAGAAGCACCGGGACACGGTGGTCGTGGTCGGTGTGCACTCGCCGAAGTTCGTGCACGAGGCCGAGCACCAGGCGGTCGTCGACGCCGTCGAGCGGTACGGCGTCGGGCATCCGGTGCTCGACGACCCCGAGCTGGCGACCTGGAAGCAGTACGCGGTCCGCGCGTGGCCGACGCTGGTCGTGATCGACCCGGAGGGGTACGTCGTCGCGCAGCACGCCGGCGAGGGGCATGTGCACGCCATCGAGCGGCTGGTGGCGGAGCTGGAGGCCGAGCACGCGGCGAAGGGCACGCTGCGGCGTGGGGACGGGCCGTACGTGGCGCCGGAGCCCGAGCCGACCGCCCTGCGCTTCCCGGGCAAGGCTCTGGTGCTGCCCGGCGGGAACATCCTGGTCAGCGACACCACGCGGCACCAGCTCGTGGAGCTCGCGGAGGACGGGGAGACGGTGGTGCGCCGGATCGGGTCCGGTGTGCGCGGCCTCGCCGACGGCACGGCGTCGGACGCCGCCTTCAACGAGCCTCAGGGACTCGCCCTGCTCGACGACTCCGCCGTGGTCGTCGCCGACACCGTCAACCACGCTCTGCGCCGCCTCGACCTGGACTCGGGGGCTGTGACGACCCTCGCCGGGACCGGCAGGCAGTGGTGGCAGGGGTCGCCGACGTCAGGACCCGCGCGTGAGGTCGACCTCTCCTCGCCGTGGGACGTGGCGCTCTTCGGCGGACGGGTGTGGATCGCGATGGCCGGCGTGCACCAACTGTGGGCGTACGACCCGGCCGACGGCACGGTGGGCGTCGTGGCGGGCACGACCAACGAGGGGCTCGTCGACGGACCGGGAGCCGAGGCCTGGTTCGCCCAGCCGTCGGGTCTGGCCGCCGCCCCGGACGGGGAGCGGCTGTGGCTCGCCGACTCCGAGACGTCGGCGCTGCGCTGGGTCGACCGGGCGGGCGTCGTGCACACGGCCGTCGGCACCGGGCTGTTCGACTTCGGGCACCGCGACGGCGAGGCCGGCCAGGCGCTGCTCCAGCACCCGCTGGGCGTCACCGTCCTGCCCGACGGCTCGGTCGCCGTCAGCGACACCTACAACCACGCCCTGCGCCGCTACGACCCGGCGACGGGCGAGGTCAGCACGCTGGCGACGGACCTGAGGGAGCCCAGCGACGCCGTTCTGGCCGGCGAGGACATCGTGGTCGTCGAGTCGGCCCGGCACCGGCTGACCCGGCTGCGGCTGCCGGAGGAGGCCGTCACGGTGGACGCGGTGGCCCACCGCACCCGGCGGGCGGCGACCGAGGTCGCACCGGGCCCGTTGCGTCTTGACGTGATCTTCCAGGCGCCGGCCGGTCAGAAGCTGGACACGCGCTACGGTCCGTCGACGCGGCTGCTGGTCTCCGCCACCCCACCCGAGCTGCTGGTGAAGGGCGAGGGCGCGGGCACGGACCTGACCCGTGCGCTGGAGCTCGATCCGGCGGTGCCGGAAGGGGTCCTGCACGTGTCCGCGATGGCGGCCTCGTGCGACGACGATCCGGCCAACGAGTACCCGGCCTGCCATGTCCACCAGCAGGACTGGGGGGTCCCGGTCCGCCTCACCGAGGGTGCGGCGGACCGGCTGCCGCTGGTTCTCGCCGGTCTGGACCCGCAGGCCTGACCGGCGGCCGGCCGGGTCACGGCCGGGGTCACGACGGCCGCGGTCAGGCGCCGTAGCCGTCGCTGTAGCCGTCACGGTGGTGGTGCCGCTCGGTCTCGACCACCGTGGTCGAGGCGGGAGGCACCATCACGCGGCGGCGCCGGGCGATGCTGCTGAAGGTCGTCACGCCGATCAGGCCGACGATCATCAGGATCACGCCGACCAGGTCGAGGTTGACGCCCTGCATGTCCCAGTCGGTCGCGAACGTGAGGATGGCTCCCACGGCGATGAGGATGATGCATCCGCCGAGGCCCATGGTGTTGCCTCCTGTCCGGTGTACCGGCCGTTCCGGTCACCACCGGAATCCGGGTACCCGGGCGATCGACTCCCATGCGTCGGGGGCGCGTTCGCCGGCCGTCCGCTATCCGCGCAGGAACGCCGTGAGCGCGTTGGCCAGCAGGTACGGGTCGGCGTCGCCGCACAACTCCCGTGCGCTGTGCATCGACAGGATGGCCACGCCGATGTCGACGGTGCGGATGCCGTGCCGGGCCGCGGTGATGGGGCCGATGGTCGTGCCGCAGGGCATGGAGTTGTTGGAGACGAAGTTCTGGAACGGCACGCCCGCCTTCTCGCAGGCCGCGGCGAACACCGCGCGTCCGGTGCCGTCCGTCGCGTAGCGGTTGTTGACGTTGACCTTGAGGATCGGCCCGCCGTTGACCCGCGGGTGGTGCGTCGGGTCGTGCCGCTCCGCGTAGTTGGGGTGCACGGCGTGCCCGGTGTCGGAGGAGAGACAGACGGTGCCCGCGAAGGCTCTCGCCCGGTCCTCGTACGAGCCTCCGCGCGCGAAGACCGAACGTTCCAGCACGCTGCCGAGCAGCGGGCCGTCCGCGCCGGTGTCGGACTGCGAGCCGTTCTCCTCGTGGTCGAAGGCGGCCAGCACCGGGATGTACGGCGGCTGCGCGCCGCCCGTCGCCACGGCTGCCAGCGCCGCGGTGCCGGCGTGCACGGACAGCAGGTTGTCCATCCGCGGGCCGGCCACCAGCTCCTGGTCGCGGCCCAGGTAGGCGGGCGGCTCCACGGAGTGCACCATCAGGTCCCAGCCGGTGACCTGGCCCGGGGTCAGCCCCGCTTCCTCCTCCACGAAGGCGATCAGGTCGCCGTCGCGCACGTCACCGCCGAGGCCCCAGACGGGCTGGAGGTGACGCTGCTTGTCGAGCTTGAGGCCGTCGGAGTTGACCGACCGGTCGAGGTGGATGGCGAGTTGGGGGACGCGCAGCAGGGGGCGGCCGATGTCGACGAGGCGCGTCGTGCCGTCCCGCAGGGTCAGCCTGCCCGCCAGACCGAGGTCGCGGTCGAGCCAGGAGTTGAGCAGCGGGCCGCCGTAGATCTCCACGGCCACCTGGCGCCAGCCCTGCGTGCCGGTGTCGGGCAGCGGCTTGACGCGCAGGTTCGGGGAGTCGGTGTGCGCGCCGATGATCCGGAACGGCGTGTGCGGCGCCGCGCCCTCGGGCACGTACCAGGCCACGATCGCGCCCCCGCGCAGCACGTACCGGCCCCCGCTGCCGGAGGCGGAGACGCCGTGCGTCTCGGCGTCCCAGGCGTCCGTCTCCGAGACCTGGCGGAATCCGGCCTTCTCGAGCCGCTCGGCCGCGTTCGCCACGGCGTGATACGGCGATGGGCTCGCCGTCAGATACGTCATGAGGTCGTCGGTGTGGCCGCGGTCGAAGCGGGAGGGTTCGCTCATGGTGTTCACCTTAACGACGTACGAGGGCCCGCTCCCGGGGATGGGAGCGGGCCCTCGTGAGGACCGTGTGGAGTGCTGCGCGGTTGTCCTGGTGAGTCCTGGTGAGTCCGATTGCGTCCTGGGGCGGACCCGGAGCGTGGGACCCGGAGAGACCCGGAAGGCGGCCTTGGGGGCGTCCCGGAGAGTGACCCCGAAGGCGCCCCCGACCATGGCCCGGAGCGCGTCCCGGAGGTGACCGGAACGCGTCCCCGGGGTGGGCCCGGAGGGCGTCCTAGAACGCGGCCTCGTCCAGCTCCATCAGGTCCAGCTCGACGTCGGCGGCGACCTTGCGGGCCAGGGTGACGCCCGGCAGGACGTTGGCCGCGAAGAACTTCGCCGCCGCGATCTTGCCGGTGTAGAACGGCCGGTCCTTGGCGGAGGCCGTCTCCAGCTTCTCGGCGGCGATCGCCGCGCCCTTGAGGAGCAGGTAGCCGACGATCACGTCACCGGAGGCGAGCAGCAGGCGGGTGGTGTTGAGGCCCACCTTGTAGATGTTCTTGACGTCCTGCTCGGTGGCCGCGAGGTCGGTCAGCATCAGGCCGACGATGGCCTCCAGCTCGACGGCCGCCTTGGCCAGGTGCTCGCGGGCGCCGGCCAGCTGCTCGCCGCCGGTGCCGAGCGCGAGGAACTTCTTGATGTCCTCGGCGAGGGAGTTCAGCGCCGCGCCCTGGTTGCGGACGATCTTCCGGAAGAAGAAGTCCTGGCCCTGGATCGCGGTGGTGCCCTCGTACAGGGTGTCGATCTTGGCGTCGCGGATGTACTGCTCGATCGGGTACTCCTGGAGGAACCCGGAGCCGCCGAAGGTCTGCAGCGACTGGGCGAGCTGCTCGTAGCCCTTCTCGGAGCCGTAGCCCTTGACGATCGGCAGGAGCAGGTCGTTGAGGGCGTGCTCGGCCTTGCTGTCCTCGCCGGCCGCTTCCTTGACCGCGATGGCGTCCTGGATCGAGGCGGTGTAGAGGACGAGGGCGCGCATGCCCTCCGCGTACGCCTTCTGGGTGATCAGCGAGCGGCGCACGTCGGGGTGGTGGGTGATGGTGACCTTCGGCGCGGCCTTGTCCATGAAGTTCGCCAGGTCGGGACCCTGGACGCGCTCCTTGGCGTACTCGAGCGCGTTGAGGTAGCCGGTGGAGAGCGTGGAGATCGCCTTCGTGCCGACCATCATGCGGGCGAACTCGATGATGCGGAACATCTGGCGGATGCCGTCGTGCTTGTCGCCGATCAGCCAGCCCTTGGCGGGGTGGCGGTCGCCGAAGGTCATCTCGCAGGTGTTGGACGCCTTGAGGCCCATCTTGTGCTCGACGTTCGTGGCGTAGACGCCGTTGCGCTCGCCCAGCTCGCCGGTCTCGAAGTCGAAGAGCGTCTTCGGGACCATGAAGAGAGACAGGCCCTTGGTGCCGGGGCCGGCGCCCTCGGGGCGGGCGAGGACGTAGTGGAGGATGTTCTCCGACATGTCGTGCTCGCCGGACGTGATGAAGCGCTTGACGCCCTCGATGTGCCAGGAGCCGTCCTCCTGCTGCACGGCCTTGGTGCGGCCGGCGCCCACGTCGGAACCGGCGTCGGGCTCGGTGAGGACCATCGTCGAGCCCCACTGCTTCTCGACGGCGATCTGCGCGATCTTCTTCTGGACGTCGTTGCCCTCGTCGAAGAGGATGCCGGCGAAGGCCGGACCGGAGGAGTACATCCACACGGCCGGGTTCGCGCCGAGGATCAGCTCCGCGTACGCCCAGATCAGGGACGGCGGGGCGGTGGTGCCGCCGATCTCCTCGGGCAGGCCGAGCCGCCAGTACTCGGAGTCCATGAAGGCCTGGTAGCTCTTCTTGAAGCTGGCGGGGACCGGCGCGGTGTTGGTCTCCGGGTCGAAGACCGGCGGGTTGCGGTCGGCGTCCGTGAACGACTCCGCCAGCTCGTTCTCCGAGAGGCGGGTCAGCTCGTCGAGGATGCTCTTCGCGGTCTCGGTGTCCATCTCCTCGAACGGGCCGGTGCCGTACAGCTTGTCGCGCCCGAGCACCTCGAACAGGTTGAACTCGATGTCGCGAAGATTCGACTTGTAGTGCCCCATGGCGACGGCTCCCGGAATCCGTTGGAGAGATGGGCGAGGCACTGGATCCTCGCGCTGATTCACATACCGACAAGTAGCAAGTACCTACGATGATGCTACCCGTCGGTAATAAGTTGCAACCCCCGTCGGTCAAGTGTGAGAAGGGTCTACCTCGCTCCGCCGTCGGCGCGCCTCGGTACTCTTGCGGCCATGTACGGATACGGCCAGCCCATGGACGGCGGCGCTGCGCAGCAGCAGTACGCGTCGCCGCAGCAGCAGATGCCCGGCGGCCATGGCGGGTACGGCCAGCAGCCGCCCCTCTATCCGGAGCCGTCCCCGCCCTCCCTCGCGGACGCGGTGCGCGCTTTCACCACGGGGCAGCTGGCCGCGGAGGACTTCCAGCAGGTCTTCGCCACCTCCAAGGTCTACTGCCCGCGCGGCGACAATCCCGGCTTCCTCGCCCTGCACAACACCCAGCAGCCGGTGATCCCGATGTTCACCAGCCTCAAGGAGCTGCGCCGCTACGCGGGCAAGGAGTCCAAGTACTTCGTGATCACCGGCGCCGAGGTGATCGACCTGCTGCCCACCGGCTACGGCTTCGTCCTCGACATGGAGGGCGAGCACCGGATGGTGTTCGACGCGAAGGCAGTGGAGCAGATGGTCGAGTTCGCGATGCGTCGGATGTACGGCTAGGACGGATCACCCGTGCGGTGCGGCCCGGAGGGAATGCCCTCCGGGCTTTCGCCGTTATGGGTGGCAGAAAGTTCAATGCTCAACTAAAATGACACGTACGCCGCCCAAGGAGGTACGGACATGCCCGCAGTGACCGTCGAGAACCCGCTGACCCTGCCGCGCGTCACCGCGTCGGCCGAGGCCGTGGCACGCCCCGTGCTCGCCGTCACGACCGCGCCCAGCGGTTACGAGGGCGAGGGCTTCCCGGTGCGCCGCGCGTTCGCCGGGATCAACTACCGTCACCTCGACCCGTTCATCATGATGGACCAGATGGGCGAGGTGGACTACGCGCCGGGCGAGCCCAAGGGCACCCCCTGGCACCCGCACCGCGGTTTCGAGACCGTCACCTACATCATCGACGGCATCTTCGACCACCAGGACAGCCAGGGCGGCGGCGGCACCATCACCAACGGCGACACCCAGTGGATGACGGCCGGCTCGGGTCTGCTCCACATCGAGGCGCCGCCGGAGTCGCTGGTCATGTCCGGCGGTCTCTTCCACGGCCTCCAGCTGTGGGTGAACCTGCCGGCCAAGGACAAGATGATGGCGCCGCGCTACCAGGACATCCGCGGCGGGCACGTCCAGCTCCTCACCACCCCCGACGGCGGGGCGCTGCTGCGGGTCATCGCCGGCGAGCTGGACGGGCACGCCGGGCCCGGCATCACCCACACCCCGATCACCATGGTCCACGCGACCCTGGCGCCGGGCGCCGAACTCACTCTTCCGTGGCGCGAGGACTTCAACGGCCTCGCGTACGTCCTCGCGGGCAAGGGCGCGGTCGGCCCGGAGCGCCGCCCGATCCACCTGGGCCAGACCGCGGTCTTCGGCTCGGGCTCCTCGCTGACGGTCCGCGCGGACGAGAAGCAGGACGCGAACACGCCGGACATGGAGGTCGTGCTGCTGGGCGGACAGCCGATCCGTGAGCCGATGGCGCACTACGGCCCGTTCGTCATGAACACAAAGGACGAGCTCCAGCAGGCGTTCGAGGACTTCCAGAAGGGCCGTCTCGGCACGATCCCGGCGGTGCACGGGATGACGGAAAAGGGCATCTAGCCCTCCGGCCCCGCCGAAGACCGCTACGGTGTGACAAGGCCCGAAGCCGCAACTTTGGTTTGCGACTTCGGGCCTGCCTCATGTCACCTCGCTACGGCAGTACGTAGAGCGGCGCTCCGTCGGCGGCGCAGCCGGTCTGCCGCAGACATCCTCGCTTGAGCAGCATCCGCAGGCAGTCGTGGACCCGGTCGTGCGACAGTCCCGTACGCGTGGCGATGTCCTCCACGCGATAGCGGGCCTCGCCGCGCACCAGTGCCGGGGCGAGGACGGCGGCGACCGCATGCACGTCGTCCGTGACGACCAGGTTCTTCGCCTTCCACAGCGCGAGCAGCTCCTGGGGCGTCGGACCCGCTTCGGAGGCGGGCCGGGAGGGGGAGGCAGGGCGGCCGAGGGCTTCGGCGATGGCGTCCAGCGCGTCGGCCATCCTGCTCTGGCTGTGGTTGATCTGCCGCAGCAGGTCGTTGCGCTCCCCGGCGAAGGCGGCCAGGCTCTCGTCCATCTGCATGTTGCGCTCTTCGAGGCGCACGAGGGCGTCGACGACCTGCTCCGGCATGACGTACGCGGTGCCGCCGGCGGGGGCTGGCTGTACGGGGGCGGGCTCCAGGGCGTAGGAGCCGTCGCGCTGGATGGTGGCGATGACACCGGCGACCCAGGTCTTGAAGGGCTGCGACTCCGGCTTGGTGCAGGCGTTGACCAAAAGGATCAAACCCTGAAGGTTGACGAGGTTCATGTCTCGTCGCCACTCTCGACCTGCGGGAATGTCGAGAGTGTGCCTCTGAAGCACACTCTCGACGCTGTCGAAGTTGGCTTCGTCCGCAATATTGCGCAGAGTGGAACCGACGTGTGCGTAGCCCAGGTTCTTGCACACGTCGACTGCCGGGAACCAGTGCGTCCCGTCCGGAGTGGTGAGCCTGCGCACCCGTGCGCCGGTCGCCGCGTAGACGAAGTCGCTGATCTCGATCGCGTCCTGCTGTGCCGCCGACCGGTTCGGCGGCGGTGTGTCGTTCTGCTCGTACATCGAGCATCACCTCCGTCTCGGACGGTAGGCATATGTCCAGGGCAACGCCGGTCTCCGGTAAGGATGTTCACCCTTCAGGGAGCGCGTGTTCGATTCTGAGTGCGAGTCATGTCCCGTCACCCGGGCGGCCGTCAGGTCAGGACAGGCCGGCGGGTCCGTGATCCGCTGGAGCCGTGCACCTGCTCCCGCTTCCCGCCCGCCGCTTCGCGGCCTGGTGCGCTGTGGTGCTGCTCGCGTCGGGCGTCGGGTACGTCGGGATCCGGCTGTGCGCGGAGTTGCGCACAGCCGTCACCCCCGTGCTGCTCGCGCTGCTCGGAACCGCGCTGCTGCGGCCGTTGCACCGGCGGATGGTGGCGGCCGGGGTGCCGCGGTCGCTGTCGGCCGGGATCACCTGTGTCGCCGTCGTCGCCGTGGTCGGCGGGGCCGTCTACATCGTCGTCGCCGCGCTGATCGACAGCGGGGACCAGATCGTCGCCGCACTGAGGTCGGCGGGGCGGAGCATCGCCGATCACTTCGGGGCGGCCGGGACCTCGCTGGACGACATCGCCGCCAACGCGAAGGACCTGCTCACCAAGTTCGGAGGGACGGCCGCCTCCAATGTCATCAGCGGGGTGAGCGTCGTCGGCGAGACCATCGCCATGGCCGTGCTGGCGCTGCTGCTCGTCTTCTTCTTCCTGCGGGACTCCTACCGGGCCGTCGGCGTCCTGCGGTCCGTCGCTCCGGGCGGCAGCGCCGACACCCTCGAGGCCATGGCCCGGCGGGCCTTCCGCGCCGTCGAGGGGTTCATGCGGGGGACGACGTTCATCGCCTTCATCGACGCCGTGTGCATCACCGTCGGACTGCTCGTCCTCGATGTGCCGGGGGCGGTCGGGCTGGGCGCCCTCGTCTTCGTCGGGGCGTACATCCCGTATCTCGGCGCGTTCCTCTCCGGAGCGGTCGCGGTGCTGGTCGCGCTCGCCGACCGGGGGTTCGTCATCGCGCTGTGGGCGCTCGGCGTGGTGCTCGCGGTGCAGGTGCTGGAGGGGCATGTGCTGCAGCCGGTGATCCAGAGCCGGACCGTGCAGATGCACCCGGCGGTGGTCATGGTCGCGATCACGGCCGGGGCGTCCGTGGCAGGGATTCTCGGCATGCTGCTCGCCGTGCCCGTGACCGCGGCCGGCTTCGGGATCCTGCACGAACTGCGCACGCGCTACGACGCCGTCGGCGACGGTTCGTAGAGCTCGAACCAGATGCTCTTGCCCTCGCCCCGCGGCGCCACGCCCCAGGTGTCCGCCAGCAGCTCGATGAGGACCAGGCCGCGGCCGGAGGAGGCCAGCTCGCCGGGGCGGCGCATGTGCGGGAGGTCGTCGCTGTTGTCGGTGACCTCGATGCGGAGCCGGCGTTCACCGGGCGCGCCGGTGACCTCGGCGACCAGCAGTGCGTCGGCGTCGGTGTGGACGAGGACGTTCGTCAGCGTCTCGGAGACGAGCAGGACGGCCGAGTCGACCTGGTCCTCGCAGGTCCAGTCGTGCAGCAGTTCGCGCAGTTGCTGCCGGGCCACGGCGATGCGCTCCGGTTCGGCCTGCGCGACCGTGAGCATCGAGCGGCGCACGGGCTGCCGGGCGGGCAGCGGCGCGGTGCCGGGACCGCAGCCGCCCTCGCCCTGGCGGCAGAGCAGCAGAACGGCTATGTCGTCCTCGCGGCGGTCGGCCAGCGGGCCCGTGGTGTGGTGCGAGGAGGGGCCGTGCACCGCCTGGACCAGGGCGTCTGCCAGTTCCTCGAGGTCTCCTTCGTGCGCCTCCAGGATCTTGCGGACGCGCCGCCAGCCGGTGTCGAGGTCGTGGCCCCCGGTCTCGAGCAGGCCGTCGGTGCACAGCATCAGGGCCTCGCCGGGCTCCAGGGCGATCCGGGTGGTGGGGTAGTCGGCGTCCGGGTCGATGCCCAGGGGCAGTCCGCCCGCGGTGGCGCGGACCAGGACCGTGCCGTCGGCCATCCGGACCGCCGGGTCCAGGTGGCCCGCCCTGGCGGCCTCCAGCACCCCGGTCACCGGATCGACCTCGATGTACAGGCAGGTGGCGAAGCGCAGATCGGCGCCGCCGTCCGCGTCGGCGAGACCGTGCAGGAATCCGGAGGCGCGGGAGAGGACCGCGTCCGGGCGGTGGCCCTCCGCGGCGTACGCCCTGAGCGCGATGCGCAGCTGCCCCATGAGACCCGCCGCGCGGACGTCGTGGCCCTGGACGTCCCCGATGACCAGGGCGAAGCGGCCGCCCCCCGGGTTCGTCCGGGACGCGCCGCCGGGCAGCGGGATCATGTCGTACCAGTCGCCGCCGACCTGGAGACCGCCGCCGGTCGGTATGTAACGGGCGGCGAGGGTCATGCCCGGTATCTCGGGGCCGAGGGTGGGGAGCATGGAGCGTTGCAGGCCGTCGGTCAGCTCGCGCTGGGTCTCCGCCGCGCCCGCCCGGGTGAGGGCCTGGGCGAGCATCCTGGCGACCGTCGTGAGCACGGACCGTTCGTCGGGGGTGAACGCCACCGGGTAGGCGAAGCCTGCCATCCAGGCGCCCATCGTGCGGCCGGCCACCGTCAGCGGCAGGAACGCCCAGGAGTGGCGGCCGAAGGGCGCGGCCAGCGGCCAGGTGAGCGGATAGCGCTCCTTGTACCGCTCGGGCGAGGACAGATACACGGCCCGCCCGGTGCGCACGACCTCGGCGGCCGGATAGTCCGTATGGATGGACATCTGGGTGAAGGGATCGTCGTCGCCCGACTGGTGTCCGTGGTGGCCGATGATCGTCAGCCGGTCGCCCTCGACGCCGAAGACGGCGAGTCCGTCCGGTGAGAAGCCCGGCATCGACAGTCCGGCGGCGACCCGCAGCACCTCTGCGGTGGACCGCGCCTCCGCGAGCGCCCGCCCCGCGTCCAGCAGGAAGGCCTCCCGTGAGCGGCGCCAGTCGCCGGTGACGGCGGTCCGGCCGGCCGGGGTGCCCGGCGTCGGCTCGGTGACCTCCTGGAGGGTGCCGATCAGCTCGTACGCCTTCTTGGCCGGGTCGAAGGACGGCTTGGAGCGGCTGCGGACGACCCGGACCACCCGCCCCCGGTCGTCCATGATGCGGATCCGCACCTCGGCGAGGGTGCCCTCGGCGACGGCGAGCTGGATCACTCCGGTGATCTCGTTCCAGTCGACCGGGTGCAGTCGGGCCCGGGTCTGGGCCTCCGTGAGGACGGTCTCCTCCCGGGGCAGCCCGAGCAGCCGGGCCGCCTCGGCGTCGACCGTGACCAGCCCGGTGGCGGTGTCCCAGTGCCACAGGCCGGTCGCGAGGGCGGTGAGAACATCCCCCACGGCGGGCAGCGGCTCGCCAATGCGCATTGCCCCACTTTAAGAAGACAGGAACGAAGAGTGCCACTGATCCTCGACTGTTCCTGCCGCGCCCGGGCCGTCACGGGTGCCCGGTAATGGGGGGAGGCGCGCACAGCGTGCCCGGTACCCTGGGGGTTGTTTCACGTGAAACACCCCCCCGATCCGCGAAGACTGGATGAACGACGATGCATCGGTACAGGTCCCACACCTGCGGCGAGCTCCGCGCCTCTGACGTCGGCACCGACGTCCGGCTGAGCGGCTGGCTGCACAATCGGCGCGACCTGGGCGGCATCCTCTTCATCGATCTGCGCGACCACTACGGCATCACGCAGCTCGTCGCCCGTCCGGGCACGCCCGCCTACGAGGCGCTCGACAAGCTGACCAAGGAGTCGACGGTCCGCATCGACGGCAAGGTCGTCTCCCGGGGCGCCGAGAACGTCAACGCGGACCTGCCGACCGGTGAGGTCGAGGTCGAGGTCGGCGAGGTGGAGCTGCTCGGCGCGGCACAGCCCCTGCCCTTCACGATCAACGCAGAGGACGGGGTCAACGAGGAGCGGCGTCTGGAGTACCGCTTCCTCGACCTGCGCCGTGAGCGCATGCACCGCAACATCATGCTGCGCACGTCGGTCATCTCGGCGATGCGGCACAAGATGACGGCGCTGGGCTTCAACGAGATGGCGACGCCGATCCTGTCCGCGACCTCCCCCGAGGGCGCACGCGACTTCGTCGTCCCGTCCCGGCTGCATGCGGGCCGTTTCTACGCCCTGCCGCAGGCGCCCCAGCAGTTCAAGCAGCTGCTGATGATCTCGGGCTTCGACCGCTACTTCCAGATCGCGCCCTGTTTCCGTGACGAGGACGCGCGCGCGGACCGTTCGCCGGGCGAGTTCTACCAGCTCGACGTCGAGATGAGCTTCGTCGAGCAGGAGGACGTCTTCCAGCCGATCGAGAAGCTCATGACCGAGCTGTTCGAGGAGTTCGGCGGCGGTCGCCACGTCACCTCGCCCTTCCCGCGCATCCCGTTCCGCGAGTCGATGCTGAAGTACGGCTCCGACAAGCCGGACCTGCGGGCCAAGCTGGAGCTCGTCGACATCACCGACGTCTTCGAGGGCTCGGAGTTCAAGGCCTTCGCCGGCAAGCACGTGCGGGCGCTGGCGGTGCCGGACGTCTCCGCGCAGCCCCGGAAGTTCTTCGACCAGCTGGGCGACTTCGCGGTCTCGCAGGGGGCGAAGGGCCTGGCCTGGGTCCGGGTCACCGAAGAGGGTTCGCTCACCGGCCCGATCGCGAAGTTCCTCACCGAGGAGAACGTCGCCGAGCTGACCAAGCGCCTGTCGCTGGCCGCCGGTCACGCCGTCTTCTTCGGAGCGGGCGAGTTCGACGAGGTCTCGAAGATCATGGGCGCGGTGCGGGTCGAGGCCGCCAAGCGCGCCGGGCACTTCGAGGAAAACGTCTTCCGCTTCTGCTGGATCGTCGACTTCCCGATGTACGAGAAGGACGAGGAGACCGGCAAGATCGACTTCTCGCACAACCCGTTCTCGATGCCGCAGGGCGGTCTGGAGGCCCTGGAGACCCAGGACCCGCTGGACATCCTGGGCTGGCAGTACGACATCGTCTGCAACGGCGTGGAGCTGTCCTCCGGCGCGATCCGCAACCACGAGCCGGAGATCATGCTCAAGGCGTTCGAGATCGCGGGCTACGACCGGGAGACGGTCGAGGACAAGTTCGCCGGCATGCTGCGCGCGTTCCGCTTCGGCGCCCCGCCGCACGGCGGGATCGCCCCGGGCGTCGACCGCATCGTCATGCTGCTGGCCGATGAGCCCAACATCCGCGAGACCATCTCCTTCCCGCTCAACGGCAATGCCCAGGACCTCATGATGGGCGCGCCGACGGAGCTGGAGGAGGCCCGGCTGAGGGAGCTGCACCTGTCGGTGCGCAAGCCGCAGCCGAAGTAGGCGCAGCCGGCCCGGGCGGACAGGGCAGGCGGAACCAACGGGAGTGGCCCGGAACCGACATCGGTTCCGG
>NZ_JBMNDR010000120.1:0-19704 GCF_052543235.1 Streptomyces sp. SAS_272
GTGCGGGAGATCGCGAAGGCGGCGAAGGAGCACGGCACGCCGATCCGCATCGGGGTCAACGCCGGTTCGCTGGACCGCCGGCTGCTGCAGAAGTACGGCCGGGCGACCCCCGAGGCGCTGGTGGAGTCGGCGCTGTGGGAGGCGTCCCTCTTCGAGGAGCACGACTTCCGGGACGTCAAGATCTCGGTGAAGCACAACGACCCGGTCGTGATGATCGAGGCGTACCGGCAGCTGGCCGGGCAGTGCGACTATCCCCTGCATCTCGGGGTGACCGAGGCCGGGCCGGCGTTCCAGGGCACGATCAAGTCGGCGGTGGCCTTCGGCGCGCTGCTGGCCGAGGGCATCGGCGACACCATCCGGGTCTCCCTGTCGGCGCCGCCGGTGGAGGAGGTCAAGGTCGGCAACCAGATCCTGGAGTCCCTGGGCCTCAGGCAGCGCGGTCTGGAGATCGTCTCCTGCCCGTCCTGCGGCCGCGCCCAGGTCGACGTCTACAAGCTCGCCGAGGAGGTCACGGCGGGGCTGGAGGGCATGGAGGTCCCGCTGCGGGTGGCGGTGATGGGCTGCGTCGTCAACGGCCCCGGCGAGGCCCGCGAGGCCGACCTCGGCGTCGCCTCCGGCAACGGCAAGGGCCAGATCTTCGTGAAGGGCGAGGTCGTCAAGACCGTCCCCGAGTCGAAGATCGTGGAGACCCTCATCGAGGAGGCCATGAAGCTGGCCGAGCAGATGGAGGCAGCGGGCATCGCCTCCGGCGAACCTTCGGTGTCGGTAGCAGGCTGACCAGCGCCCGGTCCGGCGGCCTGTGGGCCGGGCCGGGCAGATCCGGCCCGTCCGGCGTCCGAGGACGAGGCCCGTTCAGGGCCGACGCGGGAGTCCCGGGGGCGGCGGCCCCCGGAGGACGGCGCGACAAGCCCACCGTCACGGCGGACGAACGCCCGCTGAACGCAGGGCGGCACGGCAAAGCTTCCGAAGGTACAGTGCGGGGACCAGCCAGACCTGAGTGTGAGGCCCCCGCGCGTGTTGACCCAGACGACCTCCCGGGTCCTCGAACCGAGCGACCTGGACGCCGCGCTCGCCGTCCTCGACCGCGAGCCGGTGACCAACGCCTTCGTGACGTCCCGCGTCCAGGTCGCGGGCCTCGACCCGTGGCGGCTCGGCGGCGAGATGTGGGGCTGGTACGAGGACGGCATGCTGACGTCCCTGTGCTACGCGGGCGCCAACCTCGTCCCGATCTGCGCCACCCCCCGCGCCGTGCGCGCCTTCGCCGACCGGGCCCGACGCGCGGGGCGCCGCTGCTCCTCGATCGTCGGCCCCACCGAGGCGACGACCCGCCTCTGGCGCCTCCTCGAACCCCACTGGGGCCCGGCCCGCGAGGTCCGCACCAGGCAGCCCCTCATGGTCACCGACCGGATGCCCGCCGACATCGCCCCGGACCCCTACGTCCGCCGCGTCCGCAAGGACGAGATGGACACGATCATGCCGGCGTGCGTGGCGATGTTCACCGAAGAGGTCGGCGTCTCCCCGATGGCCGGCGACGGCGGTCTCCTCTACCAGGCCCGTGTCGCCGAACTCGTCGGCTCCGGCCGCTCGTTCGCCCGTCTCGACGACCGGGGCAAGGTCGTCTTCAAGGCCGAGATCGGCGCGGCGACCGCCCGCGCCTGCCAGATCCAGGGCGTGTGGGTGGCTCCCGAGTACCGCGGCCGGGGACTGGCCGCCCCCGGCATGGCCGCGATCCTGCGCTACGCCCTGGCGGACGTCGCCCCGGTGGCGAGCCTGTACGTCAACGACTTCAACACGGCGGCGCGGCGCACGTACACGAAGGTGGGCTTCCAGGAGGTCGGCGCCTTCACGAGCGTGCTTTTCTGACGCCCCTGTAGGCTCCCCGCCATGGACCTCGCCATCGGCCCCCTGGACCTTTCCGCCCACGTGGACGAGGCCCTGGCCGTCCAGGCGGTCGCCTTCGGGCTGGGCCCGGACGAAGTGGCCGTCAGGCGGCAGATCGTCCTGCGCCACATGACCAGCCCGGGCGCACGGGCCTTCGGCGCGACGACCCCCGAGGGCCGGCTGATCGGGTTCGTCTACGGCATGCCGAACGACCGCACCCACTGGTGGTCCACTGTCGTCCAGCCCTACCTGCGGGCCCAGCACAACGAGTACTGGCTGGACGACTCCTTCGTGATCACGGAGCTGCACGTCCACCCCGCCTTCCAGAACCGCGGAGCGGGCCGGGCCCTGATCACCACGATCACCGACACCGCGACCGAGCCCCGCTCGATCCTCTCCGCGATCGACACGGAGAGCCCCGCCCGCGCCCTCTACCGCTCCCTCGGGTACCAGGACCTGGCCCGTCGCGTCCTGTTCCCGAGCGCCCCCCGCCCGTACGCGGTGATGGGCGCCCCACTGCCTCTCCTGCGCCGGTAAACGGATTTCCGGGCACGCCGCGCTCCCGGCTAACCTCCTAGCCACCACCTTCCCCCGCTCCCGGTCTCGCCCGGGGACGGCGGACCCCCTTCGGCAGGAGTACGAGAACCATGGCCAACGCACCGGTCCAGCGCATGTCCCAGTTGATGGCGAAGACGCTGCGCGACGACCCGGCGGACGCCGAAGTCCTCAGCCACAAGCTCCTCGTGCGGGCGGGCTACGTCCGCCGCACCGCCGCCGGCATCTGGTCCTGGCTGCCGCTCGGCAAGAAGGTCCTCGCGAACGTGGAGCGCATCGTCCGCGAGGAGATGGACGCCATCGGAGCCCAGGAGGTCAGCCTTCCCGCGCTGCTGCCCCGCGAGCCCTACGAGGCGACCGGCCGCTGGGACGAGTACGGTCCCGAGCTGTTCCGCCTCCAGGACCGCAAGGGCGGCGACTACCTCCTCGGCCCGACGCACGAGGAGATCTTCACGCTGATCGTGAAGGACCAGGCGTCCTCCTACAAGGACCTGCCGGTCATCCTCTACCAGATCCAGACGAAGTTCCGTGACGAGGCCCGTCCCCGGGCCGGCATCCTGCGCGGCCGCGAGTTCCTCATGAAGGACTCGTACTCCTTCGACACCGAGGACGAGGGCCTTGCCCGCTCGTACGCCCTGCACCGCCAGGCCTACCAGAAGGTGTTCGAGCGCCTCGGCCTCGACTACCGCATCTGCGCCGCCACCGCCGGCGCCATGGGCGGCTCGAAGTCGGAGGAGTTCCTGGCCCCGGCCGGCGCCGGCGAGGACACCTTCGCCGACTGCCCGAACTGCGACTTCGCGGCCAACACCGAGGCGATCGCCTACGAGCTGAAGCCGGTGGACGCCGACGGCGTGCCCGCGCTCGAGGAGATCCCCACCCCGGACACCCCCACCATCGAGACCCTCGCCGCCCACCTCGGCGTCCCCGCCTCCGCGACCCTGAAGAACCTCCTGGTGAAGGTGGACGGCGAGATCGTCGCCGTCGGCGTGCCCGGCGACCGTGAGGTCGACCTCGGCAAGGTCGAGGCGCACTTCGCGCCGGCCGCCGTCGAACTCGTGACCGCCGAGGACTTCGTGGGCCGCCCCGACCTGGTCCGCGGCTATGTCGGTCCGCAGGGCCTGGGCGAGAAGGTCACGTACATCGCCGACCCGCGGGTGGCCCCCGGCACCTCCTGGATCACCGGCGCCAACAAGGAGGGCACGCACGCGAAGAACGTCGTCGCGGGCCGTGACTTCGAGGTCGGCAGTCACGTCGACGTCGTCGTCGTCCAGGAGGGCGACCCCTGCCCGAAGTGCGGCACCGGCCTCCACCTGGACCGTGCCATCGAGATCGGCCACATCTTCCAGCTGGGCCGCAAGTACGCCGACGCCCTCAAGCTCGACGTCCTCGGCCAGAACGGCAAGCCGGTCCGGGTGACCATGGGCTCGTACGGCATCGGCGTCTCCCGCGCGGTCGCCGCCCTCGCCGAGCAGACCGCCGACGACAAGGGACTGTGCTGGCCCGCCGAGGTCGCCCCGGCCGACGTGCACGTCGTCGCCGCCGGCAAGGCCCTGCAGACCGAGCTGGCGCTCGAGGTGTCGGAGAAGCTGCGCGCGGCCGGACTGCGCGTCCTCGTCGACGACCGGGCCGGCGTCTCCCCGGGCGTGAAGTTCACCGACTCCGAGCTGATGGGCGTGCCGCAGATCCTGGTGGCGGGCCGCCGCTCCGCCGAGGGCGTCCTGGAGCTCAAGGACCGCAGGACCGGCGAGCGCGAGGAGCTCACGGTGGACGAGGCGATCGCCCGCCTCACCGCGTGATCCCCTCGCCCGATCCGAGGGTTTGTGTGCTGTGAAGGGTCGTCGCAGAGAGTTCGGGTGAGGCGTACGGCTGCCGCACAGGATTCTCCCGGGCCGTTCCCCGACCGTACGGCGTGACAGAACGTCACCGCGGAGGGGAACGGCCATGACGACCGGGGAACGGGAACGAGGCCGCGGCGGTGGTCCGCACAGACGCACGGCGGACGGCGGGGGGCGGCGCTCGCCGCCGCCGTCACCGCTCGCGTGCGTCGGCCGCCGGTCCCAGGGCGAGCACGCAGCAGAATTGCCGACTCGGAACGCTAGAGCCAGCCGGCGAACTCCAGCAGCAGTTCCGCGTCCTTGCGGCGGCCCACCCGCAGCGCGCGCACGCCCGACTCCACCGCCCGGAACAGGGTCCAGCCCCGCACCCGCTCCTGGTCCAGTTCCAGCGACTCCGCGAGCCGCTTCACCCGCCGGCGGCTCGTCGTCGCCCCGGACGGCGAGGCGATCAGGTCCTCCACCCGGTCCCGCACCAGCCGAGCGAGATCGAACGCGCGCTCGCCCGCCACCGGGTCGGGCCCCACCGCGAGCCACGGCATCCGCTCACCCGCCAGCACCTTGCTCTGCCGGAACGTGCCGTGCAGCAGCAGATGCTCGGGCGGCGCGGCCAGCAGCCCCTCGCGCGCGGCGAGCGCCGCGTCCACCAGGGCGGCCACGTCCGGCTCGGCCGAGGCGCTCGCCCGCATGGCCTCCGCCTGCCGTCCGGTGCGTTCGGCGACGCTCTCGAAGGGATGGCCGGCCGGGGGCTCCACCCACAGCCGCCGCAGCGTCCCGGCCGCCTCCAGCAGCGCCTTCGTCTCCGGCAGGGACCGCACGGACACATCGGGGTGCAGCCGCTCGAGAAGCAGCGCCCCGGGCGTCGTCGGCCCGTCCAGCAGCTGGACGGCGCCCAGACCGTCCCAGTGCGTCAGCGCGGCACGCTCCGCCTCCGGCCGGAATCGTGGCGGGGCCAGTTTCAGCACGGCCGGCGACCCGTCCGCCCGCCGCACGAGCACGACGAGGCTGGACCGGCCGCCCGGCGCCTGCACCCGGTCGACGGTCAACTCGCGTAGAGCGACGGCCTGCCGGGCCGTCTCCGGCAGCGTCTCCAACCAGCCGTCACCGTCCGGTGCCGTCTCACCGAGCGCTCGGACCAGACGCTGCGGCGGTTCGAAAGCCATGCGCGAGTCGTTCCCTTCCGTCTCCCGGTCAAGCCGTGGCGTCCCCGCAGCCGCAGCCGCAGCCGCAGCCGCCGAACACGAACCCGTCGTCTGCGGAGCCGTGGTCCGGGCCCTCGTCCACGGCGTCTACCGTGCGGGCGCTCCCGCCGCCGCGTCCGGAGCCGCTGCGGACGCCGAGCCCGTGGCCGGATCCGCACCGTTGCGCTCGGCGAGCCCAGGGAAGGCTACGCTCCCGCCCCGCCAGCGCGCCGCTCGGACCGCCGCCTCCCGCAGCGCGCCCGCGGCGTCCCGCCGCCGTGCTCCCGCGGCTGCCCGCACCAGGTCGGAGTACACCCCGGCCACACGATCCTCCAGGTCGGCGGCGAGCCGGACCGCGGTCGCGGAGTCCGCCACCGCGAACGGCAGCGCGTACCCGGCGCTCGCGGCGACCGGCTCGGCGCCCAGGCCGCGCACCTCGCGCGCCAGCGCGTCCCGCCGCGCCCGGTGCGCGTCGTAGGCCGCCCGCGCCTCGGTGCTCCGGTCCTCGCCGACGCGGCCGCCGACCACCCCGTACCCGTACACGGCGGCATGCTCGGCGGCCAGCACCGCCTGCAGCGCCGTCAGCTCCGCGCCCGTCTCCCCGCTCATCGCGTCACCTCCGTCAGCAGATAGGCGTGCGCCGCGCCGGCCGCCGCCACCGAGGCGAGCAGCCGGGCCAGCTCGCCCGGAACGTCCAGCAGCTCCGTGGCCCTGCGGTCGGCGAGCGCCCGCTCGGCGGCCGCGAGCCCGACGAGCGCGTCACGCTCGGTCGCCGGCGCGGCGGCGGACGGCGGGGCCGCGGACGCCGGGGCCGAGACGTCGGCCGGCGCGGTCGCGGGCGCCGCGGGGGCGGAGGCCGAAGGACCGCCGGTGCCGGTGCCGGCGCCGGCACTGGAGCCGTCGCCCGTGGCCGTGGGGGAGGGGGACGCCGCGCCGACGCCCCCGAACGCCGCCACATGCCGGACGACCTCCGCCCGCAGCGGAGCCAGCCGCGCCGCCAGCGCCGGATGGACGGCGAGCGCGGCGTCGTACCGCGCGACCAGACCGTTGCTCTCCTGAGCCGCACGCGCGCGTGCCCGCTCGGTGGCCGACGGGGTGCCGCTCGCGCTCTTCGCGGTCTCCTCGGGCCCGGCGGAGCAGCCCGCCAGCAGAGCGGCCCCGGCGGCCGAGGCGAGCAGGGTTCTTCTGCGCGGCCCGGAGGGGGTGCGCGAGGGGTGGGGGAACGGCACGTCAGACGTCCTCGGCGAACTCGTACGGAACCAGGACCGGTACCGGGACCTGTCCTGGTGGGCGGCGAACCCGTGATCACCGTACCCGCGCGCCCGCCGCGCACCACTCAGCGGCACCGCGCGCGGGAGCCCCGCCACCCTCCGTGCACAGGTGGACGGCAACACTCCCTGCGACCGGATACCCTTTGACCAGACACGAGCCCCCACCCACAACAGCACACGCGGCCGAGGAGTCACCCGGATGAGCACCACCCAGAGCGAGAGGCTGCGAGAGCTCCTGGAACCGCTCGTCGCCTCCCAGGGTCTGGATCTCGAAGAGATCACCGTGGACTCGGTAGGCCGCAGAAGAGTGCTGAGCGTCGTCGTCGACTCCGACACCGGAGCGGACCTGGACCTGATCGCCGATGTGAGCCGCGTGCTCTCGGCGAAGCTCGACGAGAGCGACGCGATGGGCGAGGGCGAGTACACCCTCGAGGTCGGCACCCCGGGCGCGGAGCGCGCCCTCACCGAACACCGGCACTACGTGCGCGCCACCGGGCGGCTGGTCCGGTTCCAGCTCGTCGAGGGCGGCGACCTGGTCGCCCGGATCCTGACGGTCGACGACGAGGGGCTCGACGTCGAGGTGCCCGGCGTGAAGGGCCGTAAGGCCACCGCCCGCCGACTCGCCTTCGGCGACGTCGACAAGGCGCGCGTACAGGTCGAGTTCAACCGCAAGGACGGCTCGGCCGACCAGAGCGACAGCAACGAGAAGGAAGAGGAGGCGTAGCCGTGGACATCGACATGAGCGCCCTGCGGGGCTTGGTGCGGGAGAAGGAGATCTCCTTCGACCTGCTGGTCGAGGCGATCGAGTCGGCCCTCCTCATCGCCTACCACCGCACCGAGGGAAGCCGCCGTCACGCGCGCGTGGAGCTCGACCGGCAATCGGGGCACGTGACCGTGTGGGCGAAGGAGGACCCCGAGGACCTCGAGGAGGGGCAGGAGCCCCGCACGTTCGACGACACCCCGTCCGACTTCGGCCGTATCGCCGCCACCACGGCCAAGCAGGTCATCCTGCAGCGCCTGCGCGACGCCGAGGACGACGCGACGCTCGGCGAGTACGCCGGCCGTGAGGGCGACATCGTCACCGGTGTGGTCCAGCAGGGCCGCGACCCGAAGAACGTGCTCGTGGACATCGGCAAGCTGGAGGCCATCCTGCCGGTGCAGGAGCAGGTGCCCGGCGAGACGTACCCGCACGGCCTGCGGCTGCGGTCCTACGTCGTCCGGGTGGCGAAGGGCGTGCGCGGCCCTTCCGTGACCCTCTCCAGGACACACCCCAACCTGGTGAAGAAGCTCTTCGCGCTGGAGGTGCCGGAGATCGCCGACGGGTCCGTCGAGATCGCCGCCATCGCCCGCGAGGCCGGGCACCGCACGAAGATCGCCGTCAGGTCCACCCGTTCGGGCCTGAACGCCAAGGGCGCCTGCATCGGCCCCATGGGCGGCCGGGTGCGCAACGTCATGGGCGAGCTCAACGGCGAGAAGATCGACATCGTGGACTGGTCGGACGACCCGGCCGAGATGGTGGCGAACGCCCTGTCCCCGGCCCGTGTCTCCAAGGTGGAGGTCGTGGACCTCGGGGCCCGTTCCGCGCGCGTGACCGTGCCGGACTACCAGCTGTCCCTGGCGATCGGCAAGGAAGGGCAGAACGCCCGTCTCGCCGCCCGTCTGACCGGCTGGCGGATCGACATCCGTCCGGACACCGAACAGGCTGAGGAATAGATCTCGGCCTGAGTGGGCTGAGATCACGTCAGAGTTCTGTGCGGCAAGCGTTCGATCACAGCCCCGAAGGGGTGAGGTCGGCGCGGGGAGGTAGACTTAGCTGTGTCTGGCCGGACGCACGCCGGAGCATGCCCTGAACGCACCTGTGTGGGGTGCCGGGAGCGAGCGGCCAAGACGGAGCTGCTGCGCATCGTGGCGATCAAGGACGCATGCGTCCCCGATCCACGCGGTACGCTGCCCGGCCGGGGTGCGTATCTGCATCCCGCCCCGTTCTGTCTCGATCAGGCGGTACGCCGGCGGGCGTTCACGAGGGCGTTGCGAGCCCCGGGAGCGCTCGACACAAAGGTGTTGCGCCAGTACGTCGAGCAGACGACCGTTGCCGAGCAGGCAACACCGTAAGAAGGCGTCGCACGGAACCCCCGTGCGGCTCTGGTACCCCGCGAGTTGGAAGTAGGTCGAGATTGCGATGAGCACTCGATGAGCACGCGATGAGTACGCCCATGAAGTAGCGACGGTCCGGACACACCCGGACCTAAAAGGAGCGAAGTGGCTAAGGTCCGGGTATACGAACTCGCCAAGGAGTTCGGGGTGGAGAGCAAGGTCGTCATGGCCAAGCTCCAAGAACTCGGTGAATTCGTCCGTTCGGCGTCCTCGACGATCGAGGCGCCCGTTGTCCGCAAACTGACAGACGCCTTCCAGGGCGGCGGCAAGCCCGCCCCCCGCAAGGCTGCCCCCAGGCCCGGCGCGCCCTCTCCGGCGCAGTCGGCCCGTCCGGGCCCGGCTGCTCCGCGGCCGGCCGCCCCCAAGCCTCCGACGGCTCAGCAGCCCGCGGCTCCCGCCGCCCCTGCTGCCTCGTCGGCGCCGTCGGCCCCCGCGCCGACGACTCCCGGCCCGCGTCCGGGTCCCAAGCCCGCCCCGCGTCCGGCCCCCGCCGCCCCGGAGTTCACCGCTCCGCCGTCGGCTCCCGCCGCTCCCGCGGCGGCTCAGGCCCAGCCCGCGGCTCCGGCCCAGTCCGCCCCGCGTCCGGCCTCTCAGGCGCCGCGCCCCGGCGCGCCCCGTCCCGCCGGCCGCCCCGGCGCCGGTCAGGGCCAGGAGCGCGGCGACCGTGGTGACCGAGGCGACCGTGGTGACCGCGGTCAGCGTCCGGCCGCCGCGCAGGGTCCGCGTCCCGGTGGCGCGCCCCGTCCGGGCGGCGCCCGTCCGGCCGGTCCGCGTCCGGGCAACAACCCCTTCACGTCCGGCGGCAACGCCGGCATGGCGCGTCCGCAGGCGCCCCGTCCGCAGGGCGCTCCGCGTCCCGGCGGCCCGGGTGCTCCCGGCGCCGGTCCCCGTCCCCAGGCCCCCGGCGGCCAGGGCGGCGGTCCCCGTCCGCAGTCCCCGGGCGGCTCCCGTCCGAGCCCGGGCGGCATGCCTCGCCCGCAGGGCGCAGGCCCCGGCGGTCCGCGTCCCGGCGGCGGTCCGCGTCCGAACCCCGGCATGATGCCGCAGCGTCCCGCTGCCGGCCCGCGTCCCGGCGGCGGCCCCGGCGGCCGCGGTCCGGGTGGCGGCGGCGGTGCGGGTCGTCCCGGCGGCGGCGGTCGTCCCGGCGGCGGCGGCTTCGCGGGTCGTCCGGCCGGTCCCGGCGGCGGCGCCCGTCCCGGTGGCGGCGGCGGCTTCGCCGGTCGTCCCGGCGGCGGCGGTCCCGGTGGCGGCGGCGGCTTCGGCGGCGGTCGTCCCGGCTTCGGCGGACGTCCCGGCGGCCCCGGTGGCCGTGGTGGCACGCAGGGCGCCTTCGGTCGTCCCGGCGGTCCCGCGCGTCGCGGTCGCAAGTCGAAGCGGCAGAGGCGTCAGGAGTACGAGGCCATGCAGGCCCCGTCGGTCGGCGGCGTGATGCTGCCTCGCGGCAACGGCGAGACCATTCGCCTGTCGCGCGGTGCGTCCCTCACCGACTTCGCCGAGAAGATCAACGCCAACCCGGCGTCGCTCGTCGCGGTGATGATGAACCTCGGCGAGATGGTCACGGCCACGCAGTCCGTCTCCGACGCGACCCTCGAGGTCCTCGCCGGCGAGATGAACTACACGATCCAGATCGTCAGCCCCGAGGAGGAGGACCGCGAGCTGCTCGAGTCCTTCGACATCGAGTTCGGCGAGGACGAGGGCGACGAGGAGGACCTGGTGGTCCGCCCGCCGGTCGTCACCGTCATGGGTCACGTCGACCACGGAAAGACCCGACTGCTCGACGCCATCCGCAAGACGAACGTCATCGCGGGCGAGGCCGGCGGCATCACCCAGCACATCGGCGCCTACCAGGTCTCGACCCAGGTCAACGAAGAGGATCGCGCGATCACCTTCATCGACACCCCGGGTCACGAGGCGTTCACCGCCATGCGTGCCCGTGGTGCCCGGTCGACGGACATCGCGATCCTGGTCGTCGCGGCCAACGACGGCGTCATGCCGCAGACGGTCGAGGCGCTCAACCACGCCAAGGCGGCCGAGGTCCCGATCGTCGTCGCGGTCAACAAGATCGACGTCGAGGGCGCCGACCCGACCAAGGTGCGCGGCCAGCTCACCGAGTTCGGTCTGGTGGCCGAGGAGTACGGCGGCGACACGATGTTCGTCGACATCTCCGCCAAGCAGGGTCTGAACATCGACTCGCTGCTCGAGGCCGTGATCCTCACGGCCGACGCCTCGCTCGACCTGCGGGCGAACCCGAGCCAGGACGCGCAGGGCATCTCGATCGAGTCCCGTCTCGACCGCGGCCGCGGCGCCGTGGCGACGGTCCTCGTGCAGCGAGGCACCCTGCGGGTCGGCGACACGATGGTCGTGGGCGACGCCTACGGCCGTGTGCGCGCCATGCTCGACGACAACGGCAACAACGTCGCCGAGGCCGGCCCGTCGACGCCGGTCCAGGTCCTGGGCCTGACCAACGTCCCGGGTGCGGGCGACAACTTCCTCGTCGTCGACGAGGACCGCACCGCCCGCCAGATCGCCGAGAAGCGTGCCGCCCGCGAGCGGAACGCCGCCTTCGCCAAGCGCACGCGCAGGTTCTCCCTGGAGAACCTGGACGCCGCCCTGAAGGCCGGCGAGGTCCAGCAGCTGAACCTGATCATCAAGGGTGACGCTTCCGGTTCGGTGGAGGCTCTCGAGTCCTCGCTGCTCCAGCTGGACGTCGGCGAAGAGGTCGACATCCGCGTCCTGCACCGCGGCGTCGGTGCGGTCACGGAGTCGGACATCGACCTGGCCATGGGCTCGGACGCCATCGTCATCGGCTTCAACGTCCGCGCGGCGGGCCGCGCGGCGCAGATGGCCGAGCGCGAAGGCGTCGACGTCCGGTACTACTCGGTCATCTACCAGGCGATCGAGGAGATCGAGGCGGCCCTGAAGGGCATGCTGAAGCCGGAGTACGAGGAGGTCGAGCTCGGCACGGCGGAGATCCGCGAGATCTTCAAGTCGTCCAAGCTGGGCAACATCGCCGGTGTCCTGGTCCGCTCGGGCGAGGTCAAGCGCAACACCAAGGCGCGCCTCATCCGCGACGGCAAGGTCATCGCGGAGAACCTCAACATCGAGGGCCTGCGCCGCTTCAAGGACGACGTCACCGAGATCCGCGAAGGCTACGAGGGCGGTATCAACCTCGGAAACTTCAACGACATCAAGATCGACGACGTCATCGCGACGTACGAGATGCGGGAGAAGCCGCGGGTGTGACCACCTGTGGTGCGCACCGGCCGGCGGGGGATCCTTCCCCGCCGGCCGGTGCGGCGTCCGGCGCACGTGTGAGCGGGCGAAACCCCGTCGAGTCACGGCGGTGAACGCTGTACCGTTCTTGATGTCCCTGCCCCCTGGCGGCAGGGCCGTCGATCCCGTACCGGCGGGTGAACCGGTTACACATGTACGTGGGGACACTGTCCTTCGACCTCCTCCTCGGCGACGTGCACTCGCTGAAGGAGAAGCGCTCCGTCATCCGTCCGATCGTCGCCGAGCTCCAGCGCAAGTACGCGGTGAGCGCGGCCGAGGTGGACAATCAGAACCTCCACCGCAGGGCCGAGATCGGCCTCGCCGTGGTCTCCGGTGACGCGGAGCACCTGACCGACGTCCTGGACCGGTGCGAACGGCTGGTGGCCGCCCGCCCCGAAGTGGAGCTGCTGTCGGTCAGACGCCGCTTCCACGGCGAGGACGACTGACACCGACCGACCACGTGAAGAACGCAACAAGGAAAGAACGGGAGACGGACCAGTGGCCGACAACGCGCGCGCCAAGAGGCTGGCGGACCTCATCCGAGAGGTGGTGGCCCAGAAGCTGCAGCGCGGGATCAAGGACCCGCGGCTCGGTTCCCACGTCACCATCACGGACACCCGGGTCACCGGCGACCTCAGGGAAGCGACCGTCTTCTACACCGTGTACGGCGACGACGAGGAGCGGGCCGCCGCCGCCGCGGGCCTGGAGAGCGCCAAGGGCGTCCTGCGCTCCGAGGTGGGCCGCGCGGCCGGCGTGAAGTTCACGCCGACCCTGGCCTTCGTCGCCGACGCCCTGCCGGACAACGCCCGCACCATCGACGACCTCCTCGACAGGGCGCGCGCCGCCGACGAGAAGGTCCGCGAGGTGTCCGCGGGCGCCGGGTACGCCGGCGAGGCGGACCCGTACCGGAAGCCCGGCGACGAGGACGAGACGGACGACTCCGCCTGATGAACGGCAAGCAGAAAACGCCCGACGGCCTTGTCATCGTCGACAAGCCGTCGGGCTTCACTTCGCACGACGTCGTGGCCAAGATGCGGGGGATCGCCCGGACCCGCCGCGTCGGCCACGCCGGCACGCTCGACCCGATGGCGACGGGAGTCCTCGTCCTCGGCGTCGAGAAGGCGACGAAGCTCCTCGGGCACCTCGCGCTGACCGAGAAGGAGTACCTGGGCACGATCCGGCTCGGCCAGACCACCCTGACGGACGACGCGGAGGGCGAGATCACGGGGTCCACGGACGCCTCGAAGGTCACCCGGGACGCGATCGACGCGGGCATCGCCAAGCTGAGCGGCGACATCATGCAGGTGCCGTCCAAGGTCAGCGCCATCAAGATCAACGGGGTGCGCTCCTACAAGCGCGCCCGGGACGGCGAGGACTTCGAGATCCCGGCCCGCCCGGTCACCGTCTCCGCCTTCTCGGTGTACGACGTCCGTGACGCCGTCGCCGAGGACGGCACCCCGGTGACGGACCTGGTGGTGTCGGTCGTCTGCTCCTCCGGCACCTATATCCGCGCCCTCGCCCGGGATCTGGGCGCGGACGTCGGCGTCGGCGGCCACCTCACCGCCCTGCGCCGCACCCGCGTCGGCCCCTACAAGCTGGACGCGGCGAAGACGATCGACCAGCTGCAGCAGGAGCTGAGCGTGCTGCCGATCGCCGACGCGGCGGCCGCCGCGTTCCCCCGCTGGAACGTGGACGCAAGGCGCGCCCGGCTGCTCATGAACGGCGTACGCCTGGAGATGCCCGACGAGTACGCGGGCGCGGGCGCGGTGGCCGTGTTCGACCCCGAGGGCCGCTTCCTGGCGCTGGTGGAGGAGCAGAACGGCAAGGCGAAGAGCCTTGCCGTGCTCGGCTGAGCCGGTTCCCCCCTCCGGTCTGCCCGTGGAGCGGCGAACACGGGGTGCTGCGCCGCCGCTCCACGGTCCCCCTCGATTCCCCCACCCCTAGGCTGTGTCCGGCGCCGGGTGTTCATTCACCCGTCCGGGCAGGCGCTCGGAGTGAACCGAGGGAGTGCAGGGGGGCGCTTTCGTCCTGCGATCCGTCCTGCTGATCATTCGCGCCTACCGTCGTCCTGAGGGCACGCGGGCGCGGTGGGAGGTACGGCGATGGCGGGACGGGGCCCGCGGACACCGCGGCACGACTACTCCCTGCGAGGCGCGTCGCGGGACGGCCGGACGGATTCCCGCGGCGACGGCGACGGCGACCTGGGCGTCCCGCTCGGCGCCGACGTCTCCCTGGTCCGCATCCGCGACCTGGCCGGCCGGCCGCGCGGGGCCGGCTTCGTCGCCGACCACCACGGCACGGTGCTCACCAGCCACGAGACCGTCGACGGCCTCTCCCGGCTCGTGGTGTACGCCGCGGGCGACCGCAGCTGCGTGGTGAGCGCCGACGCGGTGACCCCGCTGCCCGAACTCGACCTGGCGCTCGTGCGCACCGAAGGCCTCGGCGCGGAACCGTTGCCGGTGACCGTCCGGCAGGGCGTCGAGCCCGGCCGGTACGTCAGGCTGGCCGCCGGCTGCTGGCGCGAGGCACGGGTGCTGGCCGAGGCGTCCGTGACCTACACGGCCACGGACCGTCTCCACCTGCTCGACGGGGCCCTCGAGCTGGCGATCGGCACGGCGGGCCGGGACGCACTGCGGCTCGGCGGCGGCGCGGCCGGAGGGCCGGTCCTCGACGCCGCCACCGGCGCGGTCGTCGCCGTCCTCGGCACGGCACTGCGCTCCGGCCCCCGCGACACGGGCTTCGCCGTCGCCCTGCGTCCCTCACCTCCGTCGCCGCCCGACGGCGCCCCGGCGAGGAGCACAGTCGACACATCAGAGCATCGGACGCCGGACCATCCGGGCGAAGCGGGTCCGGCGGGCGCCGCCTGGCCGGCGGTCGCAGACGGAGTCGGTCCGGCGCGCGATGCGGGTCGGGGCGGCGGGGGCGGCGCTGCGGGCGGTGTGCCGACCGGCGCCGGGACGGCCGCGCCGCCGCGGGAGACCCGACACGGGTACGGGATCGGGTTCGGGTCGGGTTTCGCGTATCCGTGCCGGGACGCGGGCGGGGCTGCGGGCGCCGGGCCGGTCCCCACGTCGGTGACCGGGGCCCCGGTCCCCACGCCGGTGACCGGGGTCCCGGGCGGCGGTCCGGCGCCCGGGGAGGACCCTGCGCGGGCGATGCCGGCTCCGGCCGCCGGGCCCCTGGCCGAACTGCTCGCCCGCAACGCGGCGACCGTGCCCGCCTACGGCGCGGACCTCAATCTTGCGGGAGTCCTGGAACTGACGGCCACCTCCGTCGCTTCGGACGGCCCGCCCGGGGCGCTGTCCGGCTGCCTCGCAGGCACCGCCGGCGGTTCCCGTCCCGCCGCGACGGCCGCCGTCGAACGCGCCCACCCCACACGGGAGTTCGCTGCCTTCGCGGTGAGCCCGGCGGCCGTCCTGGCCCTCGTCGGCGCACCGGGCAGCGGCCGTACGACGGAGCTCGCGGCCCTCGCCGCGCGCCGCCATCAGGCGTCCGACCAGGCGCCCACTCTCTGGCTTCGCGGCGCCGACCTGCGGGCCGCGGACGATTCGCTCGCCGACGCGGTCCGCCGCACCCTGGCCAGGGCGGCGCGCATCGTGGCCGCGGCGCGGCCCACGCTGCGGACGCCCTTCCCCGGCTCGTCGCACCCGCCGGCGACCTCGCAGGCGCCAGGGACGGCGAGGCCCTCGGGCAGGGCGGGGACCCCGGGCGCGGCGGGCACGGTGGGCAGGGCGGGGACCGCAGGCGCGGCGGGCGCGTCCGGCGCGCCGGGAGGCGCCGGTCCGGCCGACGTCACCCCCGAGCAGCTGGCCCGTCTCGCCGGGGCCGCAGGCCGCCCCCTGCTGCTGCTCCTCGACGGGCCCGAGGAGATGTCCCCGGTTCTCGCCCACCGGCTCGCCGACTGGACCGAGGGGACCGCCGACTGGCTGCGGGAGACAGGCGCCCGACTGGTGGTCGCGTGCCGGGCGGAGTACTGGGAGCGCGCGGGCGCGCTCTTCCCGCCGAAGACGCTGTACGGGACCGCGGCGGCGTCCGGCCCCCTCCCGCCCTGCGTCCGCCTCGGCGACCTCACCCCCGGCGAGGCGCGCGAGGCGCGCGCCCGCTACGCCGTCCCGGAGACCGCGCTCGCCGCCCCCGACGACCGTCACCCCCTCACCCTCCGCCTCCTCTCCGAGGTCCGGGCCGCCCTGCCCGGCCCCGCGGACCGGCCCCCGGGCGACCGGACCCCCATGGACCGGCCCGCCATGAACCGGACCGCCGTCGACCGGGACGACGTCTTCACCGCCCATCTCGATTTGATGTGCCTGCGCATCGCCGTCCGCATCGCCGTCGACAACGGACTGCGGGGCGCAGCCGTGCGGCGTCTCGCGGCGAAGGTCTCCGGACAGGTCCACGAGGCCGCCCGCCGCAGCCTGGGACCGGGACAGGGACAGCTGGACCGGGCCTCGTTCGAAGCAGTGTTCCCCTGGGGACCGGCGTCCGCCCGGCTCGGCGGCGGCAGCGGCTGGGCGTCCGCCGTCCTCACCGAGGGCCTCCTCGTGCCGGCGGGCATCGGCTACCGCTTCGCCCACGAGGAACTCGCCGACTGGCTCCAGGGCTTCCACCTCGACCTGGACGAGGCGTTGCGTGCCCTGGTCCACCGCCCCGACGCGCCGGGCGGCGACCGCCCGCTGCCCGTGCCGCATCACCGCATCGGCCCCGTGATCGAGGCTCTGCTGCTCCTGGGCCGGCACCAGGGCCCTCACCGGCTCGCCGCCCGACTGCGGGAGCTGATCCACTCCCTGGAGGCCGACCCCGGCTCCTGGTGGGCCGCCCGGCTGCTCGCCCGAACCCTGCTGCGCGTGCCGGACGCGACGCCGTACACCGGCGTCCTGCGCCTGCTGGCGGACCGTGTCGGCGCCGGAGCCGCCGACACCGGCGCCGGCGCCGCCTTCGCGGACTTCGGCCCCGGATTCTGGACGGAACTGGCCCTGCCCTGCGACGCCCGACTGGACCTCCTGCGCCGTCTGGTCCTCGCCGACGGCGCCCCGCACGACGCGGACGCGCCCCGCTACCTGGACATCGTGGCCGGTCTCCTCGCGGCCGACCCGGCCACCGTGCAGCCGCACCTCGCCCACTGGTTCGACGACGAGCGGCCGCTGCCCGCGACCCCGCACGCCACGGTGGCGACGGCCGCTCAGGCCCTGCTGCACACCCATCGGCGCCGGGCCCTCGGCGACCTCGTCGAGGTGCTCGTCGACTGCCCCCACCACCGCGCAGCCGAACTGCTCGCCGTGCTGGCCGAGGAGGAGCCGTCCGCGCTGTGTCGGGCCGTCGACCGCTGGGCGCACGACGAGCGTCCGGCCCGGCGGGTCGCGGCGCTCGCCCACGCCCTGCGCGCCGCGCCGCACGCCGGCACGGAGGCGGACCGCCGACTGCTGCGCCACGCCGCCCTCGCCCTGCTCGCCCGTCCCGGCGACGGCGCACTGCACGGCGGCGCGCTCGCCCTTCTCGTCCGCGACCCGGAGACCCGGCCCGGGTACCTGCCGCGGGCCCTGGAGCGGTTCGCGGCGGACGACGACCCGAACCTCCCGCCGAGCGCGCTGCTGCCCGCCCTCTCCACCGACCCCGGCCCGGTGCTGGACGCGTTCCGGGCGCGGCTGCTCGGTGCCGACCGCGCGGACGCGGGCAGGATCCTCCGGACGCTCGCCGAGGTCACGGCCCCTTCCGCACCGGCCCGCCGGATCGCCGTCCTGGTCCAGGAGGCCGGCGAGCGCCGGCCGGAGTGCGCGGGGCATGTGGCCGCGTACGTCGACCGGCGTCTCGACCACGGGCCCGACGCTCGCGCCGTGCTCACCCCGCTGGTCACGGGACTGCTGGCCGACGGCAGCCCGGAACAGGTCCGAGCCGCGCTGGCCGGGGTGCTGGCCGCCCCCGGAGGGCAGGACTCCCGCCCGTTGCGGGACGAACTCCTCGACCACCTCCTCGTCCGCGAGCAGGCGCCCGCCGTCCTGGCCGCCGTCCTGTACGCGGCCGCGGGCCGCGACGGCGACGGCCTGCGCGACCTGGTCCACCGCACCGGCCGCCTCCTCGTCCGCACCCCGGAAGGCGCGACCTGCTTCGACCGCGGTCTGGTCGACCTGGGCCGGCATGTGCCGGGTTTCGCCGCGCAGGTGGTGGAGTGGCTCACGGAGGCGCCGGGGCAGTGGGCGGCCGTGGTCGGCCCGAGCGCCCGCCGCACTGTGGAGAACCTGGCTGGGGCCGGGGCCGGGGCGGACGCCGAGGCCGGGGCAGCAGGAGCAAGGGCAGGGAGTGGGGCGGCAGGCGGGGCGGTGAGCGGGGCGGGACCGCGGGTCACGGTGTGACGCTGCGGTGCGCCGGCCGGGTCGTGGGCCCGCTCATGTGGGCCGTCTCACGTGGGCCGGGTCACAGCCTCCATGCCGATGCGGGCCGGAAGCACCCGGCATGGCACCCTTAGTCCTGCGTAAGAGGCAAGAGCAGACACGGACAAGGGTTCGAGGAGCGGTCACAGTGCAGCGCTGGCGTGGCTTGGCAGACATCCCCGAGGACTGGGGACGGAGCGTCGTCACCATCGGCTCCTACGACGGTGTCCACCGGGGACACCAGCTGATCATCCGGCACGCCGTGGACCGGGCCCGTGAGCTGGGCGTTCCGGCCGTCGTCGTCACCTTCGACCCGCACCCCAGCGAGGTCGTCCGTCCCGGCAGCCACCCGCCACTGCTCGCCCCGCACCACCGCCGCGCCGAACTGATGGCGGACCTGGGGGTCGACGCGCTTCTCATCCTGCCGTTCACCACCGAGTTCTCGAAGCTCTCACCTGCCGATTTCGTCGTGAAGGTGCTGGTCGACAGGCTGCACGCCAAGGCTGTCGTCGAGGGACCGAACTTCCGCTTCGGCCACAAGGCGGCGGGCAACGTCGAGTTCCTCATCGAGCAGGGCAAGGTGTACGACTTCGAGGTGGAGGTCGTCGACCTGTACGTGCGCGGCGAGGCCGGCGGCGGCGAACCGTTCTCCTCGACCCTGACCCGGCGTCTGGTGGCCGAGGGCGACCTCGCGGGCGCGGCGGAGATCCTCGGCCGTCCGCACCGGGTGGAGGGCGTCGTGGTGCGCGGGGCTCAGCGCGGGCGCGAGCTCGGCTTCCCGACCGCCAACGTCGAGACCCTGCCTCACACGGCGATCCCGGCGGACGGTGTCTACGCGGGCTGGCTGCACGTGGACGGCGAGGCGATGCCCGCCGCGATCTCCGTCGGCACCAACCCGCAGTTCGACGGCACCGAACGCACGGTGGAGGCGTACGCCATCGACCGCGTCGGCCTCGACCTCTACGGTCTGCACGTCGCCGTCGACTTCCTGGCGTTCGTGCGCGGCCAGGCGAAGTTCGACTCCCTGGACGGGCTGTTGGAGCAGATGGCGGAGGACGTGAAGCGCTGCCGGGAACTGGTGGCGGAGCAGGAGCAGGAGCAGGAGCAGTAGCGGGGTGCGTTGGCGGTGACCGACGGGCTGGTTTCGGCTCGTTCGGTCCGGCGAACGGCCGAGGGGGGGGGGGGGGGGGGGGGG
>NZ_JBMNDR010000121.1:0-19608 GCF_052543235.1 Streptomyces sp. SAS_272
CCCACCCCGTTTCGCGTGCCGACGGACGTTCAGCCGAGCGCGGGCGTCGCGGGAACCCGCGCCGCCCACGTCTGCAGCAGGTCGGCGGCGCGGGCTGCGCCGCCCGCCGTGCGGACGGCGTCCCGCATGGAGGCGAGGGCCGCGGGTCCGCCGGGGTCGGCGAGCAGCTCCTCCACCGTGCCGGCGAGACGCCCCGCGGTCAGACCGGCCCGGACCAGGGCTCGCCCGACCCCCAGCTCCTCCAGCCGCTGCGCGCTCAGCGCCAGTTCATGGGCGCGGGGAAGGGCCACCACGGGCGTGCCGTAGGACAGGGACTCCATGAGGCTGCCCATGCCCGCGTGGCACACGAACACGTCGGCGTGCGGCAGCACGGCGGGGTGCGGCAGCCAGGGGTGCGCCTCGACATGCGCCGGCAGCGACCCGAGGAGCGCGGGGTCGCTGTCGCGGCCGAGCGTCATGACGACATGCCACTCGGCCGGCGAGAACGCCTCGGCGCACAGACGGAAGAAGTCGCCCCGGTCCCCCGACTCCGTGCCCAGCGACACCAGAGCGACGCGGCGCCCGTCGTCCGGCGGCGACCAGCGGCCGGGTTCGGGTGCGGCGAAGACGGGGCCCACGAAGGCGAACCGGTCGTCGAAGGTGTCCCCCTCGATCTGGAAGGCGCGCGGCAGGAAGACCAGGTTGCGGGCGTCCCACTCGGTGCCGTACCGGCCCATCTCGTCCAGTCCGATGCCGTGTTCGCCCATGAAGCCGATCAGCACCCTGGCACCCTCGGCCATCAGCGGATGCCCGGGGTCCCACATCTGGGCGCGCAGGGAGAAGGTCTCGTTGGCGGCGTGACTGGGGCAGACCTGGACCGGCACGGCCCCGAGGACACGCGCGGCCACCCGGCCGGCGGCGACGGTCTCGAAGTCGTAGAGCACCACGTCGGGCGGATCGGCCGCGAGGGCCTCCAGTGCGGCGGGGAAGACGGTGCGCACGGTGTCGACGAGCAGGTCGTAGCCGTCACGGGCGAGCCGGTCCGGGCTGGGGTCGGCGGCACGGTAGAAGTCTCCGCGCGCGGAGACGTAGGTGACGGCGCGGGCGCCGCAGTCCTCCACGAGGGGTCCGAACCGCTCGTCGACGACATAGGTGACGCGGTGGCCGCGGGCGAGGAGTTCACGGGCCACTCCCAGTGTGGGGGCGATGTGGCCGAAGTCGGCGAACAGCAGCAGGGCGTAGTGGCGGGCGGGCGTGGGGGCGCCGGGCGTCATCGGCTCTCCGAAAGGGTGTCTGACGGCCCGGGGAAGGGCCGAGGGGTGGTTCAGCGGGCGTCCGCCCGGAGCGCCTCGTAGTACGCCAGGCAGTCCTCGTAACGGGCCAGGAGTCCGGTGTCCCGGGCCTCGGCCACGGAGATCGCCGCCGAGTCCTTCACGGACATCAGGGGTGTCTCCGACAGGCTCCAGGGCAGGGCGAGATCGGGGTCGAAGGGGTCGACGTCCACCTGCGTTCCGGGCACGAACTCGGTGGAACACAGATAGGACACACAGGTGTCGTCGGTGAGGGCGAGGAACCCGTGCATCAGCCCCTCGGCGACGAAGAGCGTCTCGCCCGACTCGGCGGACAGCCAGTTCGCCTCGTGCACCCCCCACGTGGGGGAGCCGACCCGCAGATCCACGACGATGTCGAGGACGGTGCCGCGCACCACGCACACCACCTTGGCCTGCCCCGGCGACAGCAGCGTGCCGTGCAGTCCGCGCAGGGTGCTGCGGCGCGACACGGAGTAGTTCACCTGAGCCACGGGCACCGGACGGCCGATCTCGTCGGCCAGCCGGTCACTCCGGAACGACTCGTAGAAGCTGCCGCGTTCGTCACGGAACTGATGTGGCGTGATGTGGTAGGCGTCCGGCACAGCCATCTCTCGAACCTTCATGGTGGCTACACCGTAGGACGTCGGGATCGAGGACCGATCGAGGGCCGGCCACGAACGGCTCAGGTCGACGCAGCCTGGAGTGATCCTCGATCAACGGCTGCTTGAGTGGTGTCGTCAGACCCGCGTCCGAGCGGGGCAGCGACGGTGACCGGGCGTGCAGCGCGCGGGCCCGGGAGGAGAGACGGCAATGCCGGAGGTCGGTGCGCTGGGGCGGCCAGGCGGTGCGGACGGGAGGTCGGGCCGCGTGCTGCTTCTCGGGGCCACGGGCTTCGTGGGCCGTCATGTGGGAACCGCTCTGGAGCGGGCCGGCTACGAGGTTCTCGCCGTCGCCCGTCACCCCCGCAAGACTCCGGCGTCCTGGCGCTTCCATCCCATGGATCTGGCCGACGCCGAGCCCCGGGCACTGGTCGAGCTGATCGACGAGGCGCACCCCGAGGCCGTGGTGAACGCCGCCGGAGAGGTGTGGTCGCCCACCGCCGACCGGATGCGCCACAGCAACGAGCTGCTCGTGGAGCGGCTCCTCGCGGCGCTGGCCGCCGCCGGCCCCCGGCCGCGGCTGGTGCAGCTGGGCTCGGTGCACGAGTACAGCCCGCAGCCCCGAGGGGTGTGGCTCACGGAGTCCTCCCCGGAGGTACCGGCCACCGGCTACGGGCAGTCGAAGCTGCACGGCACGCGTGCGGTGCTGCGGGCCGTCGGGGCCGGCGCGGCGGACGCGGTGGTGCTGCGGCTGTCGAACGTCATCGGCGCCGGCACTCCGCGGGGGAGTCTGCTCGGGCAGGTGGCCACGCAACTGCTCGAGGGAACAGCCGAGGGACGTACGGCCGAGGTGCGGGTGTCGCCGCTGCGCAGCAGCCGTGACTTCGTCGACGCGCAGGACGTGTCCCGGGCCGTCGTCGCGGCGCTGCGCTCCCCCGGCGCCGCTGGGCGCGTGGTGAATGTCGCGAGCGGCGCCTCGCAGCCCGTCCGGGACATGGTGGACCTGCTGATCTCCATCAGCGGCCGCCCGGCCCGCCTGGTGGAGCGCCCCGTCACGCAGTCGCGATCGCTGAAGGACGCCGACTGGATGGCCGTGGAGGTGTCGACCGCGCGCACCGTCCTCGGATGGCAGCCGCACCGCACGCCCCGCGACATGGTGCAGGACCTGTGGCGTGCCGCGGCGGAGCAGCAGGACGCGGCGGTCGACCGTTGAGGAACGGGCCGGGCGCCGACGGCAGCGCCGACGTCAGCCGGGCAGCAGGTCCAGATCGGCCGTGCTGACCCGATCGGTCAGCACATGCTGACGCAGGCGCTGCAGGCCCGGTGAGGGGTCCAGTCCGAGCTCGTCCCGCAGTTGCGTGCTCAGCCGCCGGTAGACGTCGAGCGCCTCGCTCCGCCTGCCGCACCGTTGCAGGGCGATGATGAGTGAGCCCTGGAACCACTCGTGCAGCGGGTGCGCGCAGGCGAGTTCCTTCAACTCGCCGACGAGGTCGCGGTGTCGGCCCAGGTGCAGGCCGGCGGTGATGCGCAGCTCCTCGGCCTGGAGGTGGAGTTCGTTCAGGCGCAGGGTGTGCCCGTGCAGCGCCGGTCCTGGCGCGACGTCCGCGAACGGCGGCCCGTCCCACAGCAGCAGGGCCTGGTCGAGCAGCACGACGGCGCCGGCCGGGTCGCCGTCGGCGAGTGCCGTCCGGGCCCGGCCGGTGAGCTGTGCGAACGTCTCCGCGTCACAGGCGCCGGGTCGGACCTGCAACAGGTATCCGTGGGCGTGGGTGACGAGCGGGCCGCTCTCGACCGGCCCGGGATCCTCGCCGCCGTGCAGCGCCTTGCGCAACTGATAGGCGTATGTCTGCACGGTGGCGGTGGCGCTGCGCGGCGGGCGCCCCGCCCACAGCTCGGACGTCAGCGCGGTCAGCGGGACGACCGTGTCGTGCCGGGCGAGCAGCAGGGCCAGCACCTGGCGGACCTTCGGCGCCGTCGGCGTGACGTCCCGGCCGTCGGCCGAGACCCGCAGCGGACCGAGGGTGCGCCAGGTCAGCACGCCTCGGCCCCCGTCGCCGGGTCGGGGCGGACGGCCCGGCCCCAGACCCCGGGGTTGTCCCGGTACCAGGCGACGGTTTCCGCGAGGCCCTCGGCGAAGTCCGTCTGCGGCTTGTAGCCGAGCTCGACATGGGCCTTGCGCCAGTCCACGGAGTAGCGGCGGTCGTGGCCCTTGCGGTCGGTGACGTACTCCACGCTGTCCCAGTCCGCACCGCAGGCTTCGAGGAGGAGTCCGGTCAGACCGCGGTTGTCGAGTTCGGTGCCGCCGCCGATGTTGTAGACCTCACCGGCCCGGCCCTGGGTGCGGACCAGCTCGACGGCACGGATGTGGTCGTCGACGTGCAGCCAGTCGCGCACGTTCAGGCCGTCGCCGTAGAGCGGGACCGTCTTCCCCGCGAGCAGGCGGGTGACGAACAGGGGGATGATCTTCTCGGGGAACTGGTGGTGTCCGTAGTTGTTCGAGCACCGGGTCACCCGCACGTCCAGGCCGTGGGAACGGTGGTAGGCGAGGGCGATCAGGTCGCTGGACGCCTTGGAGGCGGCGTACGGCGAGTTGGGGTGCAGCGGCTGCTCCTCGGAGCAGGAGCCCGCGGCGATGGATCCGTAGACCTCGTCGGTGGAGATGTGCACGAACCGGCCGACGCCGTGCCGCAGGGCGGCGTCCAGCAGGGTCTGGGTGCCCAGGACGTTGGAGCGCACGAACTCGGTGGCGCTGGCCAGGGAGCGGTCGACGTGGGATTCGGCGGCGAAGTGCACCACCTGGTCGTGCTCGGCCATCAGCCGGTCTGCCAGGCCTTCGTCGCAGACGTCGCCGACGACGAGCCGGTAGCGGTCGGAGTCCGCCACCGGATCGAGGTTGGCCAGGTTGGCCGCGTAGGTGAAGGCGTCGAGGACGGTGACGGAGACGTCGTCGGGGCCGAGGGGGCCGAGCAGGGTCCGGACGTAGTGGGAACCGATGAAGCCGGCACCGCCGGTCACCAGGATGCGTGTCTGACTCATCTGGGTGCGGCGCGTCACCGGGAGTGCCGGGCGGGCGCCGTCCTCCTTCCTCGTGGGTGTGCGTGCGCTCGCGCGGACCTTTCAGCGGGCCGCGGCGAGACGTTCGAGTTCCGGGACGATGGCGTGCGGGGTGGGCATGGCTGCGGACTCGTCGCGCAGCCGGCGGGCGGCGGCGGCGTGGGAAGGGTCCTCCAGGAGTCGTCCGGTGAGGTCCGTGACCCGGTCGGGGTCGGCGTCGGTGTGGTGCAGGAAGAATCCGGCGCCGGCGTCCTCCAGGGACCGCCCGCGCAGTTCCTGGTCGGCGACGAGGGTGGACATCGCGAGCTGCGGCACTGCGTTGACGAGGGCGGTGGAGAACGAGCCCCAGCCGCCGTGGTGGACCACGGCGGAGCACGTCGGCAGCAGCGTGCTGAGCGCCACTTCGCTGACGGCCAGGACGTTGGCGGGCAGGTCGTCCAGTTGCTCGGCCTGTTCGGGCACGAGTGCCGCGACGATGTCGGCGTCCAGCCGCGACAGGGCGCGCAGCAGGTTCGCGACGTCGACGTAGTCTCCGCCGTAGGCCTCGGTGTTGGTGCGTCCCAGAGTGACGCAGACGCGGGGCCGTTTGGGCTCCTCGCGCAGCCATTCCCACTGCACCGCGGGGCCGTTGTGAGGGATGTACCGCATCGAGACCTGGTGCAGTTCGCTCGGCGGGCGCAGGCTCGGCGGCAAGGTGTCGATGGTGAACCGCCCGTTGAGCAGCTCTTCGTCGCACCGCACCCCGTAGGCGCGTCCGCGTTCGTCGATCCAGTCGGCCAGCGGGTCGACGCGCCGGTCCTCGGACACGTCCCGGGCCAGCTCGACGAACGTGGCGCGGGCCTGGCCGTAGACGTCCGCGGACCACAGCAGGCGCGCGTGCGCTGCGCCGCAGGCGCGCGCGGCGATGCCGCCCGCGTAGGCGATCGGGTCGTGCACCACGAGATCGGGCCGCCAGTCCCGCGCGAGTGCGACGAGGTCGTCGAGGATCGGATCGTTGTAGCGGGCGAACCCGTACGGGACGCTGACCGCGTACCGCTCGACCAGGCTCGCGTGGTCGACGTCGCCGTATCCGAGGCGGCTCCAGTTCGCCACGTCCGCGTCCTGCGACTCACGGGCCATGGCCATGTCGTGGTGGAGGTGGTGGTCCGTGCCGATCGGTGCGGCCACCAGTCCGGTGCCGGTGACCGTCTCGTTCAGCGACGGCGCGTTGGCCATCAGCACCTCGTGCCCAGCGGCCGTCAGGGCCCAGGCCAGCGGCACCATCGTGAAGACGTGCGACTTCTCCGGCAGGCCGGCGAACAGGACGCGCATGGGTTCCTCTCCTCATCGGTTCCGTGCGGGTGGCCCGGGGCGGCGCTCAGGCCGTTCGCTCCCGGTCGTCCGCCACTGAGATGGCGCTCATCGGGCAGGACTCGGCGGCCTCCCGCACGGCGGGGAGCTGTGCGGCCGCAGGACGGTCGACCAGCAGCAGGGCCGATCCGTCGTCGTCCTGGTCGAAGACCTCGGGGGCGATGAACGCGCACTGGCCGGCGCCGATGCACTTGCCGTGATCGATCGCGATGTCCATGCGGGCCTCCTGCGCGCTCGCCGATCCGATGGGTTGCCTGGGCGAGCCCATCTTGCGGCGTGGTGCGGGGGATCGACCGGACGCGGACCGCTGTCTGGGATTTCCTCCAGAGATTCGGCCCCGGCCAAGGACGGGGGGAGCCGGGAGGCACATGTCGGTGACGGCCGGTACGCGGTGAATCCCTAGACTGCGCGGCCCGCTCTGGCCCGGCACTGCGCCGCCGTGCTGGAGTGGCCGGGCGATCGGACAGCGGCGCCGACGAGCGTACGAGGCCCGCGCGACCGTCGGACGACATCTGCGAAAGGGGAATCCGGGTGGCGCAGCAAGGCACCTCGGACGTGCTCGATTCGACACCCGGGGGCGGGTTCCGGCTCGAACGCCCGCCGGCCGTCGAACCCGACGGCGGCGTCGCGTTGCTGGCCTGGGCGGCGCGGATGCGCGAGGAGCAGCCGGTCTGGCGGGACGGCAGCGGCAATGTGCATGTGTTCCGCCACGCGGACGTGCAGCGGATCCTCGCCGACACGGCGACGTTCTCCTCGGACACGGTGGGCCGGCTGTCGGGCGGAGAGAAGCAGGCTCCGCGGGGCACGCTGCTGCTCCTGGACCCGCCGCTGCACGGCAAGATGCGCCGTCTGGTCAGCCGGGCGTTCACCCCGGCCCTGATCACCGGTCTCGAGCCGTGGATCACCGAACTGACCGGGCAACTGCTGGACGCCGCCCCCGTGGACGCCTTCGATCTCGTCGACGTCCTGGCCAACCCGCTGCCGGTGACGGTCATCGCGCGCATGCTGGGCGTCCCGACCGAGGAGCGCGACAGGTTCCAGGGCTGGGCGGACCAACTGCTGTCCACCGACCCGGACGATCCCGAGAGCGTGCGCCGGATGGAGGAGACGGCGGTCACCATCTCCGCCTATCTCCAGGGCTTCATCGAGGCCCGGCGCAAGAAGCCGAGCGGCGATCTGCTGAGCACCCTGGTCGGGGCCGAACTCGACGGCGAGCGGCTGGAGGACGAGGACATCGCGAGTTTCGCGACGCTGCTGCTGCTCGCCGGGCACATCACCACGTCGGTCCTCGTCGGCAACGCGCTGCTGTGCCTGGACCGCGATCCGGAGCTGCTGGAACGGGTGCGCGCGGACCGTTCGCTGGTACCGGCGGTGATCGAGGAAACGCTGCGGCTGCGCCCGCCGTTCACCCGGATCGAGCGGGTCACCACGACCGCGGCCACCGTCGCGGGGACGGATGTCGGACCCGACACCCTCGTCCATCTGTGGCTGCTGTCCGCCAACCGCGACGAACGGGTCTTCGAGGACGCGGACGCGTTCCGCCCTGACCGTTCCAACGCCCGGCAGGCCGCGTTCGGACACGGCATCCACTACTGCATCGGGGCGCCGCTGGCCCGGCTCGAGGGCCGGATCGCCCTCGACGCCCTGCTGGACAGATACGCCCGCATCGGCGTCGATCCCGCGGTGCGGCTCAGCTGGCACGGGACCAACGTCTTCGGCGCCCGGCATCTGCCCCTGCGTGTGCTCCACGCCTGAGGCGGCGGCCCACGTCCCTCCTCACGCCCCCAGTCCCGGCCTCTCTCACGACGGAGCGACCCCATGAAGACCAGGCCCGACCCGCCCGTGATCCCCTCGGAACGGGGCAGGTGCCCGTTCGACCCGCCCGCCGAGTACGCACGGCTGCGCGCCGAGCAGCCGGTCAGCCCGGTCACCTTCGAGGTGGCGCCGAAGGACACCTCGGGCTGGCTCGTGACCCGGCACGACCTGGTCCGGCAGATCCTCGCCGACGATCGCTTCAGCCACCGCAACGAGTTGCTGGCGCATGTGGTCGCGCCGCCGTTCCCGATGACCGAGTACGCGCCGCAGCCCTCCCCGCCCGGCTCGTTCGCGAAGATGGACGCCCCCGACCACACCAAGTACCGGCGGCTGCTGGCGGGTCACTTCACGCTGCGGCGCATCCAGCAGTACGAGCCGCAACTGACGCGCATCGTGGACGGGGCGCTGGCGGAGATGGCCGCCGAAGGCTCCCCCGTCGACCTGGTCACCGGCTTCGCGGAGAAGGTCAGCCTGCGCTCGGTGTGCTCGTTGATGGACGTCTCGCCGGAGCTGATGGACGGCATCCAGGAGCACTTCTCGGCACTGATGACCCTCACGTACACGCTGGAGGAGTTCATCCACCACGTGGAGTCGATGGACGGGCTCATCCGCCCGATGGTGCGGGAGCGGACGGCGGAGCGGGGCGAGGACTTCTTCGGCCGGCTTGCGGCGACCGGCGAGCTGACCGAGGACGAACTGGTCAACCTCGCCGTCCTCACCCTGGGCGGCTCGCTCGACACCACGCCGAACATGCTGGCCCTCAGTGTCTTCGCCCTGCTGGAGAACCCGGACCAGCTGGCCCTGCTGCGGGAACGGCCGGAGCTGTACGAGGCCGGCGCGGTGGACGAGCTGCTGCGGTATCTGACGATCTCCCAGATGGGTTCCAGCCGGTGTGCGCTGGAGGACGTGGAGATCGGCGACACCGTGATCAAGGCGGGGCAGACGGTGGTCCTGGCGCTGCCCGCCGCCAACCGCGACCCCGAGGTCTTCACCGACCCCGACCGGCTCGACGTCACCCGTGTCCCCCGCAGACACCTCGCGCTGGGCTTCGGCGCACACCAGTGCCTGGGTCAGCACCTGGCACGGGCCAGCCTGCGCATCGGACTGCGCGCGCTGTTCGCGCGTTTCCCCTCGCTGCGGCTTGCGGCGCCGGCCGGGGAGGTGCCGCTGCGCGACCGGGCCGTGCACTACGGCGTGGACCGACTGCTGGTGTCCTGGAGCTGATGGCCGTGGCACGGAAGAACTCCGCGCACCGCGCGACGAGGAAGGGCCTGCCCGCGTTCCGCACCACCGTCGACAGCCGTGTGGAGCGGGTGCACACCGTGCGGGCCGGTGCGGCCGACGGCGCACGGATCCGGCTGACCGGATACGACCTGCTGACCGGCCCGTGGTACACGCCGCTGACGTTCTTCTACCGCGACACCCTCGACGGCGCGGCGCTGCGCGACTCGCTGGCGCGCACGCTGCGCCGCTACCCCCTGCTGGCGGGGCGTCTGGAGAGGGACGCGGACGGCGGGCTGAGCGTGCTCTGCAACGACGCGGGCGTGCGGTTCACCGAGGCGTTCTGCCCCGACCCGATGCGCGAGTACGGCCACGGTCTGCGCGCCGAGCCGGTCATCGGGAAGTTGCTGCGCGAAGTGAGCGCCTTCGGCGTGGTGGGCCGGGACACTCCGCTGCTGAAGATACGACTGACCCGGATGGAGGGCGGGGGGTCCGTTCTCGGCGTGCTCGTCAACCACAGCCTCGCGGACGGCGGCAGCACCCTCGCCTTCCTGGAGAGCTGGTCGCGCGAGCACCTCGGGATGCCGTGGGAGGAACCCAGTCACGACCGCGCGGCGCTGGACGGGCTCGGCCGGCCGGCCACGGACTCCGCCGCCCTTCAGGCGCGGGCGTTCGTGGGCGTGGGCCGGTTCCGGCACCTGACGACCACGCTGCGGGTGGGCGTCAACAAGCTCGCGACCGTCACGACCCGGTTCGGCGCGGCGGAACTGGCCGCGCTCAAGGCCGAGGCCCAGCGGACCCTGCCCGGGCCGGACGCGTGGGTGTCGACGAACGACGCGCTCACCGCGCACCTTTGGCAGGTGGTGAGCGAACTGCGGGGCCGTCCGGCCGACTCCGTGGAGTGGCTCGGGCTGATCGTCGGCGCACAGAGCCGGCTGGGCGACGCCCTGCCCTCGTCGTACTGGGGCAACTGCGTCAGCAACAGCTGGACCTCGCTCGGCGCCGCCCGGCTGCGCGAGTCACCGCTGGGAGCCGTGGCGAGGGACGTGCGGCGCTGCCTGGAGAGCAACACCGAGGACAAGATCCGCGACGAGATAGCCTTCCTCGGCTCCTACCGGCGCAAGGGCGTGTCCCGGCACGTGATGTCGGTACGAGCCCCCGACGTGTCGACGACGTCCCTGTCGGTCAACAACTGGTCGCAGTTCCCGCTGTACCGGATCGACCTCGGCGCCGGACGCCCCTTCTGGTACGAGTTCCCCGACCTGCCGGTGCCGACGGTGCACATCGCGCCCACGCCCCAGGAGGACGCCGGACGGGACGTGTACCTGTGCCTGCCCGAGGCCGAAGCCGCTGCGGCGGACACCGCGCCGTGGCGGGAGCGGCTGCACAGCCGCAGCGGGACATCCGTCGGGTCATGACGTCGGCCGGCCGCGCGCCGTCACGGCCCCCGGTCCGGCCGAAGCCCCAAACGGGCCCAGACGGGCAAGACGGGTAAGACGGGATGAAGGCGCAGCTAGGGGAAAAGCGTGATCCGGGCTTTCTACCGGCCCGGTTTACGCGAAGATGACTCATCGGGAGGGGTTCCACGTGTCAGTACCGGTCTTCACGGCCGGTCCTGCGGGGCGTGGGCACAGGTCCCGGTCGCCACCGGCGCTCCGGGAGAGAGGTACAGGGTGGATGACCGCTGTGCACGGGAGCGTTACCCGCGAACGGCAGCAGAGGGGGCCGGGCCCGGAGCCGGTGGAGCGTGAGTGCGAACTCGCCCTCCTCGTCGAGCTCACGCGGCGCACCGCGGCCGGCGAACCCGCTCTGGTCATGCTCGAAGGCCCGGACGGCATCGGCAAGACGACCCTGCTCCGCGCTCTGGTCGCCGAGGCCCGGGCCGAGGATCTGCGCGTGGTCCGCACCACGGCCGGGCAGGAGGGTGAGCGGCTGCCCCTGAGCACTGCGCACGCCCTGCTGGCCTCCCTCGACCCGGACGTGGGCCGGACGCCCCGGTCCGCGTGGACGAATCCACCTGACGCCTGCGGCACGAACGCGCGGTTGCCGGGGCTGCCCTGCTGCGACGTCGACGGCGCGAACCCGTCCTTCGGCGCACTCGCCGCACTGCACGAGGTGGTCCGGTCCGCCGCGGCGGAGGGCCCCCTGGTGATCGTCGTGGACGACGCGGAGGAGGCCGACACCGCCTCGCTGCGCTTCCTCGCGCACACGGCGCGCCGCCTGGCGGGTCTGCCGGTGCTGCTGGCGCTCGCCCGCCGCGGCGGCGCGGACGAGCCGGCCCTCAACGACGTGGCGGCCCTCCCGCTGTGCCGACTGGTGCGACCACGCCCCCTGACGAGTGAGGGAATCGGCCTGCTGACACTGCGGCTGCTCGGCTCGGAGACCGACGCGGCCTTCCAGGAGTCGTGTCTCGCGGCCACCAACGGCAACCCCCTGCTCGCGACACGGCTCCTGAAAGCGCTGCGCGAGGAGCGGCTGCCGCTCACCGCCGACCATGTCGCCTCCGTGCCCGGGCAGGACATCCACGCGTTCCCGCTGCGCGCGGCGGGGCTGCTGCACCGGCACCCCGCGGCCACCGTCCAGGCCGCCCGGGCCCTGGCCGTGCTCGGGGGCAGGGTCACGCCGGAGAACGGCGCCCGCCTCGCCCTGCTGGACAGTCCGGTCTTCGCCCGCTCCCTGCTCGCCCTCGTCTCCGGCGGGCTCGTCACGTCGAACAGCGACGGGAGCTGGTCCTTCTCCCACGCCCTGCTGCGCGACGTCGTCCTGGACGACATGTCGCACGACGAGCGCGACGCCGTGCACGGTCGCGCGGCGCGGTTGCTGCACGACGAGGGGGCGAGCCCCTCGGCCGTGGCCGAGCACCTGTGCCACGCGCCGTCCACGGCACATCAGCCCTGGGCCGCAGCCGTCCTGCGCGACGCCGCCCGGGAGGCCGTCCTGCGCGCCGCACCGGTCCGAGCGGTGGAGCTGCTGCGCGCGTGCGTGCCCGAGGGCGCCGGGGAAGCGGGCGACCCGAGTCTGCTCTTCGAACTCGGCATGGCGGAGATGAGGGTCGACGTCGAGGCCAGCGTCCGTCATCTGACGTCTGCGCTGGACGGGGCGACCGAGCCGAAACTGCGGCTCGAGGCCCTCGTCGCGCTCGCCCAGGCGCTCACCCTCCAAGGCCAGGTGGCGCGCGCGGCGGGCCTGCTGGCCCGATGCCGTTCCGAAGCGGCCTTGACCGCTTCGGGTTCGGCCGATCCGCAACTGATGGAGGCGCAACTGCTCGTCGCGGCCTCCACCAACCGGGCCGCCTACACCGAACTGCTCCAGACCGTCTCGTTCGACCTCTCCCTGCCCGGCGACACTCCCGAGCAACGCGCTCTGCTCGCCACCCGGGCCGTCATCTCGGCGTCCCGCATGGACCGCGTCGCCGAAGCCGTCGCGGCCGCCCGCACCGTCGTCCGCCGCAGCACGGCGACCGCCGACGCCCCGGTCTTCCTCGGCGCCGCCGCGTCGGGACTGCTGTACGCGGACCTGCCGCACGAGGCCGATGTGGTCTACCAGAGGCTGGTCATCGGGGCCGACGCCCTGCTCGGCCCGACCCATCGGAACCTGCTCGCCCTCAGCGCGGACGCGCACCAGCGACTCGGAGCCCTCGATCAGGCATCACGCGTCAGCGCAGCCGCCCTCGCGGGCATGATCGCCGCACAGGCCACCCCGTTCGAGGCCCTGGCGCTCGCCGTGCGCCTTCACACGCTGCTCGACCAGGGTGATCTGGCTCAGGCCGCCCGGCTGGAGGCGGAGATACCCGACCCCGTCCAGGACGACTCCTGGCAGTGGAACGAGGTGGTGAGCGCCCGCGGCCGGCTGTATCTGGCCAAGGAGGACCCGACGCGGGCCCTGCTCCATTTCGAGGAGTGCGCACGCCGGCAGGCGGGTTGGCAGCGCACCAGTCCGGCTGTCTCTTCCTGGTGGTACTGGGCGGGACGCACCCATCTCGCCCTGGGCGACCGCGCTTCGGCTGTCGCGCTGGCGGAGCGGGCCGTCGCCGACGCCCGGTCCGCGGGTCTGCAGTGCGCGTTGGGTTCCGGACTCGAACTGTGGGCGGCGACGATGAGCGACGACCAGCGGTCGGCCCTCCTTGAGGAGGCCGAGCAGGTCCTCATGGGCACCCGGGCCGCCCTGTGGCTCGCCCGGGTCAGGGTCGCCCGGGGCCAGGCGCTCCAGCGGCTCGGGTACAAGAAGGCCGCCCGCGAGGTACTGCGGCAGGGCTGGGAGGAGGCGTACGGCGTCGGTTCCCGGCCCCTCCACACGGTCGCGCACCGGGCGTTGCTCGCCACCGGCGCACGACCGCGGCGTCCCGTGTCCCGAGGACCGGGCGCGCTCACACAGAGCGAGTCGCAGGTTGCCCGCCTCGCGGCCGACGGCAGGTCGAACGCCTACATCGCCGAGACGCTGTTCGTCACGCGTCGAACGGTGGAAGTCCACCTGACCTCGGTCTATCGCAAGCTGGGCCTGACGGGACGGCGAGAGCTGCGGGACTCGCTGGAGTCGCACGGCTTCCATGACGCCGAGCAGGGGCAGTGACGGTCCCCGCTCGTCGAACGGCTCCGGACGAAATCTGAACCCCTGCCGGACGTCATCGGACTTTTGTTCCGCATGACGCAACGGCAATGTGACGTTCATTCAGGGGAGCATCTCGCCATGGGGTGCTGAAAGTCCGCTTCCGACGCCTCCCTCCCGCAGGGCGAGGGGGGCGGGCGCCGCAGGCATTTCCTGCCATTGCACGCGCGCCCGCCCAGCCGGCCCTCCGATGTTCGCGGTTGCAATCTCGCGCCGCCCCGGCACACCTCTCACCTGGCACGCCGTGCCGTGACGGCCGTAAACGACCGGCTCGCGATGCCACCCGTCCTTGCCCGGCCGGGATTTATGGAGCCTTCCACCGGACGACGCTTCCGTTTGCCTTCTGCGCCCCCTTGCTGGCATCCCCCTCGCTGTGATCTGCTGATGCTCAAAGTCGCAAGGGCCATGAGTGAACTTTCGGCACATCTTCTGTATGGGTGACTCCATGGATTCTCCGCACACTGCCTCTCCGGCCCGCACCGCCGCCTTTGCCGCGCATCGCCGTCCTGAGTCGACGGGCTCTCCCGGTCCGGGCCACCGATAGCACTCCACGGCCCGGCACAGCGCGTCCCGCGCGCCGACCGAGACACGTCCGCCCGGCGGTCGCCACCCGATCCGCCGGCCCCGGACGGCACAGCGACCGCCCGGATTCCGCCGCCCAAGGCAGCATCCGCGCGCACGAGGGAGTACCAGCACGGTGTTGTTAGAACGTGAGTCCGCCCTTGCACGGGCCACCGCGGCCCTGTGCGCCACGGAGGGCGGACAGGGCTCGCTGCTCGTCGTACGGGGCCCGCTGGGGGTGGGCCGGTCGACGTTCCTGGAGTCCTTTGCCGCCCTCAGTCGAGATCGCGGCTTCGTGCTGCTCAGAGCGCAGGCCTCCGCTGCCGAGGAGCGGTTCCGGCTCGGCGTGGTGGGGCAGTTGACGGACTCGTTGCGCGGGATCGCCGTTCCCGACGATCTGGCCCGCCGGCTCCGGGGGGCGAACGCCTTCCCGCACGCGAGCGCATCCGGCGAGGCCCCCGCGGCCGGCGCGCTCTCGGCGGCCCCCCGGTGGTCCGAGCTCAGCCCTCAGCAGGCGCCGTGCTGGCTGGCGGCGCTGCTGGACTCCATTTCCGAAGCACGGCCCGCGGTGCTCATGGTGGACGACCTGCACTGGGCGGACACCAGGTCCTTACAGGCCCTCTCCCTTTCGGTGGCACAACGCGCGCGACGACGGGTCCTCTTCGTGTTCTCCGTTCTTCCCGGCGACGTACGCGTCAGACGGCCGCACGTACGCGATCTGCTCGCGCCCGGGGAGTGCGCGGCGGAGCCGAAGGGCGTCGGGGACCCGCCCCGGTCCCGCCACGAGAGCGCGGACCAGATCCTGGAGCTGTCGACACTCGGCCTCAAGAGCGTGCGCCTGCTCGTGGAGAAGACCCTCGGCGACGCGCCGGACGCGGCGTTCGTGGAAACCGTGGCGGTGCGCTCCGGCGGGAACCCCCTGCTGTTGCAGGCGGTGCTGGACGAGGCCCAGTATCTGAGGCTGCGTCCGACAGCGACGGACGCCGCCGTCGCCGCGACCCTGCGGCCCGAGCGCCTGCGCCGGCGTCTCGACGCCTACCTGCGGTCGCAGCCGGACCACGTGCGGCGGTCCGCCTACGCGCTCACCCTGCTCGGCGCGGCCGCGGACGAGCACTTCGTGGCCCGCCTCGCCGAACTCGACGAAGGGGGAGGGGCGCAGGCCGTCGAAATGCTGCGCCTGGCCGGTCTCGTGGACCAGCGCGCGTGCCGGCTCGCCTCGGGGACGATCCTGCGGGACCTGGTGGAAGAGAACATGCCCGCGGAGGAGCGCACCGCCATGCGCGGAGTGACGGCGGAACTGCTGCACCGTACCGGGCATCCGGCCGAGCTCGCCGCGGAGCAGTTGATGGCGGTGATATCCCTGCGCGGCCCGGAAGCGGTGCAGATCCTGCGCACCGCCGCGGACAGCGCGCTGCGCCGCGGTTCGCCCCGGGACTCGGCACGCTATCTGCGACGCGCACTCCTCGACTCCTCGCTCTCCGGACAGCACAGGGCGAGACTTCTCGTCGACCTCGCCACCGCCGAGCGCAGCTTCGCGACGGCCGCGGCGCTGCGGCACGTCGTGGAGGCCGCGCCGCTCCTCGAATGCGTACAGGAGCGGGCCGACGCGATGCTGCGGCTGGGTCCCCTCCAGATGGATCCGCCGTCCCTGCGCATCAATGTCATCAGAGCCGCCATCACCGACGAACTGCGTCAGTCGGTCACCGAGGACTGGGTGGAGCGCGAGCTGGTACTGCGCCTGGAGGCACGCGAGCACATCCTGTCGGCGCAGGATCCCACGCACATCCGACGGGCGCTGCGACGCCTGCGCGACCTCGGTCCCTCCCCCCGCGTGGCCACCAAGGGCGAAAGGGAACTGGTCACGTCGCTGATGCACATCGCGTTCGTCGCCAACGCCGTTCCCGCGGAGCAGCTGGCCAAGTCGTGCACCCGGGTGCTGGAGCAGGAGCCGCCCACGCCGGAGCACGTACACACCACCGCGCCGCTGGCCGTGAACATCCTCGCCGGTGCGGAGCAGACGGCGGGTGCGGCCAACTGGCTGCGTGAGGCGAACCGCCTCGCCCACCGTCGCGGCGGTGATGTGGAACAGGCCGTCATCCGCTGCGAGCAGGCGCTGGTCGCCCTCGCCGACGGGCACCGGGCCTACGCCCGGGACAAGATCATCCAGGCCGACGCCCTCGCGGGGCCCGAGTCCGGCGGGCTGCCGACCGCCTGCGCCGCCGTCCTCTCCATCGTCGCGATGCACACCGACGAGCCGGAGCTGGCGGAGCAGTTGCTCACCCAGCACCGGCTGCACGCCGACAACCAGCATCTGACAGCACTCCTGCACATGGCACGAGGCACTCTCGCCGCACGCCGTGACGAACCCCGCACCGCACTGGGCCACTACCGGACCGCGGGCCGGCACACCGAGCAGATCGGCTGGAAGAACCCGGCCGTCCTGCCGTGGTTGTCGTGCGCCGCCCTCATGCACCACCGCCTGGGCGAACACGAAGAAGCCGTGAACGCCGCACAGTCGGAGGTGAGCAGGGCCCGCGCCTGGGGGTCGGCCACCCGGCTGGGGCGTTCCCTGGTCGTCCTCGGCCGGGTCACATCCGGACGAAGGGGCTCCGAGCTGCTCGAGGAGGCCGTCACGGTCCTGGAGAAGGGCAACAACGAATATGAGCTGTTACGAGGCTTGTACGCTCTGGCAACTCATCCTGACACGCGGCGGAACCGAAGATCGACCGCCCTCGGCCGGGCGCACGATCTGTCCCACGAGCACGACGTCCCCTGGCTGGCGGAGAAGATTCGCACCAAGCTGACCGAGGGAACCAGGAAATCCAAGAACCACGGCAGTCGGCTGACCCCCTCCGAAGTCAGAGTTGCGCGTCTCGCGTCGACAGGCCTCAGCAATTCAGAGATCGCAAATCAATTGGGCACGTCGTCACGCATGGTGGAGAAACACCTGACGAACTCCTATCGAAAACTCGGCATATCCGGGCGACCGGAGCTGGCCAAAGCACTCAAGACAGCGGACGCCGAGCAGCCACCCTGACTCGGGCACCGAACGAGCATCCCACAGCAAACTTTGCACACCGCTTCGACCCGCCCCACGAGCAACCGAAGGCAGCGCTCGGCACACCACGCGCCCGGCGTCGCGTTCGGCTGCCGCGAGCAGCCAACCCCTGCCGGTACAACGTGAGTTGCCATTCGGCAGTCGACAGAAGCCGACTTGCGGTGTCCGAGCGACCGAACCACCGAACCACAGTGTTTTAGGGCCACGCAAAGGTTTGCTTGACCCGCTCCATGCCATATTCCTAGGCTCGACCACAGTTGATCAGAGGCACGCAGGAAGGGTCACCGCTCGATCTCCCACCTGCACAAGCAGCACCGCGTCCGATCACACTCTGCCTTCTGGCAGTAGATCCCCCACATGAGTGCAGAAAGACGGTGCGTCGCAGTGACCACGCGAACAGCAGGCCCCTGGGCCGACAGAGACTGGGCGGCAGCCCCGCACACTTCTTCGACCACACACAGGGCCCAACCCGATCACCGCCCCCGCACGGAGACCAGCCGCCGCCTCTACACGGCGCACATCGACACCGGCATGCACATCGTGGCGGCGGAGCCGGATTTCTCCCGCCAGTTCGGCAGTACCTCCGCCGACATCTGCGGACGAAGTCTGTATGAGCTGCTGCACCCCAGTTCCCCCTCCGTGCTCGACCGGCACTTCAACCGGCTTTCCCAAGGGCGCTGCAACCGCTTCGCCGAGCGCGTGGTCGGTCTGGGCGACGAGGGCCGGGCGTTCTCCGGAGAGCTGACAGGCATCGCCGTACAGAACACCACGGGGCTCATGGCCGGCATCGTCGTCCAGGTGAGACCGGACAAGGAGGCGCCTTCCTCAGGCCCTGAGGAAGGGGTGCTCAACCCCCGCGAACGGCTTCTCAGCAAGCTCGACGCACAGGTACTCGAGGGTGTCGCCAGCGGCTCCTCGACCGTGCAACTCGCCGCCCGGCTCTATCTCAGCCGGCAGGGGGTCGAGTATCACGTCGGCCTCATGCTGCGGAAGCTCAAGGCGCCGAACAGGGCTGCTCTCGTGGCGCGCGCCCACTCCATGGGCATGCTGACCGTCGGCCAGTGGCCCCCGCGGGTCCTGCCGGAATTCATCAAGTAGCTCCGCCCTCAACGAGGTTCCCGTCCCCGGATGCTCGTCCTCTTCGCCTGCTGCACCAGCCGCCCGCCTCGTGCGGGGCCTGGTGCGCACGCCCCTCTCCTCAGCGGCCGTACCGTCCGATCGGTACGGCCGCCTACCCATGTCCGGCGTCAACACGTCTACGGCGTCGGGCTGTTGCCGGAGGACGGGGCGGACCGGGCCTCCGGCGACCGATACCGGCGGCTACTGCTCCAGCTCGCGGCTGATGAGGTCGAACAGTTCCTCGTCGCTGGCCCCGTCCAGCCTGTCGCCGAGCGACGGGCCGTGCACGTCAGGGACGCCGTCTCCGACGAGTTCGATCTCGCTCAACAGGGTCCGGAGCCGTGCGCCGAGCAGCGAGCGGGCGTCCTGATCGGGATCCGCCTTCATGATGCGGGCGATGTCCGCTTCCAGGTCCGCGAGCATGGTCGCCATCGTCCCGTTCTCCCCGGACAGTTCGGCGTCGAGGTGCTGTGCGAGAGCAGCCGGGGTGGGATGGTCGAACACCAGGGTCGCGGGCAGCGCCAGGCCGGTGTCCTTGATCAGGGCGTTGCGCAGTTCCACGGCGGTCAGCGAGTCGAACCCCATGTCACGGAATGCCCGGTCCGCGGACATCGCCGTCGTGTCGTCGTGACCAAGGGCCTTGCCCGCAGCCCGCCGTACGTGCTCGAGGAGGGCATCGGCGCGCCCTTGGGGCGGCAGGGCGGCGACGCGCTCGGCCAAGGCCGTCAGCGTGGCGCCGGCAGGGGAGGGCTCGGACGGCGCCCCGAGCGCCGTCAGGATCTCGGCTGCCTGGGGGAGGGCGGTGAGCAGGGGGCTGGGACGGCGGCTGGTGAACGCCGGAACGAAACGGTCCCACTCCACATCAGCCACCACCGCCGAACCCCCACCCCCCTCCAGCACCGACCCCAACCCCACCAGAGCACGCCCCGGATCCATC
>NZ_JBMNDR010000122.1:0-18238 GCF_052543235.1 Streptomyces sp. SAS_272
GCCCTCTACGAGCACAAGGTGTTCGTACAGGGCGCGATCTGGAACATCGACTCCTTCGACCAGTGGGGCGTGGAGCTCGGCAAGGTCCTCGCCAAGCGCCTCGAGCCCGCCCTCACCGACGGCGCCGACGTCCCCGGCCTCGACTCCTCCACCACCGCACTCGTCGCCGCCTACCGCGAACTCAGGAAGTAGAGAACTGACATGACATCGATTCAGCTGGGCCTGGTCGGTCTGGGCAAGATGGGCGGCAACATGCGCGAGCGCATCCGCCGCGCCGGCCACACCGTCGTCGGATTCGACCGCAACCCCGAGGTCTCCGACGTCAAGGACCTGGCCGAACTCGTCGGCAGGCTCGAGGCGCCGCGCACCGTCTGGGTGATGGTCCCGGCCGGCGCGGCCACCCAGTCCGTGGTCGACGAGCTCGGCGACCTGCTCGAGCCCGGCGACACCGTCGTCGACGGCGGCAACTCCCGCTGGACGGACGACGAGAAGCACGCCGCCGAACTCGGCGCCAAGGGCATCGGCTTCGTCGACGCGGGCGTCTCCGGGGGCGTCTGGGGCCTGCAGAACGGCTACGCCCTGATGGTCGGCGGCGACCCCGAGCACATCGCCCGCGTCCAGCCGGTCTTCGACGCGCTGAAGCCCGACGGCCCGTACGGCTACGTCCACGCGGGCAAGGTCGGCGCCGGGCACTTCTCGAAGATGGTCCACAACGGCATCGAGTACGCCATGATGCAGGCCTACGCCGAGGGCTGGGAGCTGCTGGAGAAGGTCGACTCCGTGGAGAACGTGCGCGAGGTCTTCCGCTCCTGGCAGGAGGGCACGGTCATCCGGTCCTGGCTGCTGGACCTGGCCGTCAACGCCCTCGACGAGGACACCCACCTGGACAAGCTGCGCGGTTACGCCGAGGACTCCGGCGAGGGCCGCTGGACGGTCGAGGCGGCCATCGACAACGCCGTGCCGCTGCCCGCGATCACGGCCTCGCTGTTCGCGCGGTTCGCCTCCCGGCAGGACGACTCGCCGCAGATGAAGATGATCGCCGCGCTGCGCAACCAGTTCGGCGGCCACGCCGTCGAGTCGGCGGAGAAGTAGGTCCGCCGTGGGGGACCTTCTGCTGGTCCGCCACGGAGAGACGGAGTGGAGCAGGTCGGGACGGCACACCAGCTGGACCGACCTGTCCCTCACCGCGCACGGCGAGGACCAGGCCAAGTCCCTCGTCCCGCTCCTCTCCGGCCGGGCCTTCTCGCTCGCTCTGACCAGCCCGCTGCACCGCGCGACGCGCACCGCGGAACTCGCCGGCGTCCCCGGCGTCGCACCCGAGCCCGACCTGCACGAGTGGGACTACGGCGGCTACGAGGGCATCACCACCGTCGACATCCACCGCACCCGTCCCGCCTGGGACCTGTGGACGGACGGCGTGCCCCCCGGGCCGCAGGGCCACCCCGGCGAGTCGCCCGACGACGTAGGACGACGCGCCGACCGGGTGCTGGACCGGGTGGCGCCCGCGCTCGCCCGCGGGGACGTCGTCCTCGTCGCCCACTCCCACTTCCTGCGGGTGCTGACGGCCCGCCGGCTCGGGCTGCCGCCCGCCGAAGGGCGGTTGTTCCAGCTCGCCACGGCGACGGTCAGCCGTCTGTCGACGGAGCACGGGCGACCCGTGATCGCCGAATGGAACGTACGGGCATAGGCGGTTGACACCGCTCACGAGGGCCCGCCAGAGTCGCGGCTGATGGAGATCAACGCACTGACACCGGCCGAACGACGAGTCTGGCGGGCCTTCGCCACGGGGGCGACCGTGGACTTCCGCTCCGCGGGCGAGGAGAACGGCCCCCCACCCGACGTGCGGGCGGCGGTGTTGCGGGCCCTCCTCCTCAACGGCCCCCGGGAATCGGGGGAGATAGCCGCCCTCACGGTCGTCGGCGCGCGTGTCACCGGCCTGCTCGACCTGCGGCAGGCGGTCGTCGACAGCGTGTTCCAACTGGTCCACTGCCGCTTCGACGAAGCCCCGAGACTGGTCGGCGCGCAGCTCGCCCATCTCAGCCTGCGCGACTGTGAACTGCCCGGTCTGGACGCGTCGCACGTTCGGGTCGACGGGGGGCTGCGACTGACCGGCTGCCGTGTCCGCGGCCCGGTGCGCCTCAGCAGAGCGCAGATCTCGGGCGCGCTGTACCTCGACGGGGCGGAGGTCACCGCCCCGGACCCCGTCCAGCCCGCCCTGCAGTTCAACCAGGTCTCCATCGACAACGACCTCTGCGCCCGCGGCCTGCGCGTCCAGGGCCTGATCCGCCTCGACGGCGCCTCCGTCACCGGCTCGATCGACCTGGAGGACGCCGAACTGAGCAACCCCGGCGCACAGGTGCTGACCGCGGAGTCCCTCGACGTGGGCGCGAACCTGCTGGCCCGGCGACTGCGCGCGGACGGCCGGATCGATCTGCGCGGCGCCCGCGTCCCCGGCCGGGTGGACCTGCTGCGCACCACCCTGTCCAACCCCGGCGGCACGGCGCTGCGGGCCAGCAGCTGTGTCATCGGGGAGCTCTGGCTGCGCGAGGGCGCCCCGATCAAGGGCAGGCTCAACCTGCGGCGGGCCGAAGTGGGCCAGCTCCAGCTGCAGCCGGAGATGCTGCCGGACCAGGTGCGGCTGCTGGACCTCACGTACACCTTCCTCACCCCCCACGAGCCCGCCGAGCGGCGGCTGCCGATGCTGGAACGCGACGACGGCGCGTTCGACCCGCACGCCTACGAGCAGCTGACGGCCGCCTACCGGCGCATCGGCGACGACCGGGCGGCCCGGGCCGTCCAGCTGGCCAAGCAGCGCCGGCACCGCCGCACCCTGCCCTGGTACGGCCGCGCGTGGGGCCGGCTCCAGGACGCGGCCGTCGGTTACGGGTTCCGTCCGCTGCGCGCGGCCGGCTGGCTGCTGTCCCTGCTGGCCGTCGGCTCGATCGCGTACGCCGGGCACCACCCGCCCCCGCTCAAGGAAGGCGAGGCGCCGCACTTCAACCCGGTGTTCTACACCCTCGACCTGCTGCTGCCGGTGATCTCGTTCGGGCAGGAGAGCGCGTACGCGCCGGCCGGCCGGTACCAGTGGCTGGCGTACGTCCTCATCGTGACCGGCTGGATCCTGGCCACGACGGTCGTCGCGGGCGTGACCCGGACGGTCAGCCGGCAGTAGGCCGGCGCCCGGCGTGCCGGGCGGCCGCGGGCGCACGCGCGATCCCCCGGCCGCACGTCCCGCCGGGCGGTCACGCGGGTCACGCGTCGGGCCGTCCGCGCCGGCACAGCGCCGGCCGGCGCCCGTCGGGGTCCTCGACGGTCACTCCCCGCTCGTTCCCGCACCGGCCGGGCGACCGCACCGGCCTGCCGGCGCCGCGTTCCGGCCGGTCCGCGACGTCGTCCGGGACGGGGCTTCGACCTGGATCACCAGGAGGTCCTCCTCCGTCGGCCGGGGCGGGCGCGGGCCGGGCGCGGCGCTCAGCCGCCGTCGGCGCCCCGCGCGATGCCGTACGCCCGCTCCACCCGAAGGCGCAGCACCAGCCGGCGGTCGCGGACCATCGCGGCGCGGTAGTCCTCCCAGTCGGGGTGTTCGCCCTGCACGTCGCGGTAGAGGCGGACCAGTTCCTCGACCGTCTCGTCATAGGGGTCCGCGGCGACCGGCGTGAGGTCGGCGGCGCCCTCGGCGACGGTGTAGGCGCGGTGGTCGGCGACGGTGACGTGGTAGGAGGCCCGGGGGTCGCGGCGCAGGTTGCGGGTCTTGGCGCGGCCGTCGGTGACGGAGATCCGGATGACGCCCTCGTCCGGGTAGTAGTGGTGACTGACGTTCGACAGCTGGGGGCGGCCGTCGCGCTTGAGGGTGACCAGTACCCCGCTGCGGCCCTCGGCGAGCAGCGCGAGCAGTGCGTTCTGCGTCGTTTCCTGAGTCATGCCCGGCACAACCGGCAGTGCCCCGGGTCACATTCCCCCGCCCCGGCCGGCATGTCCCGGCCTCACCGGTAGACACTGTCTACGCCGCGCTGGTAGACAGTGTCCATGAGCGAACCGGAGAAGCCCGACCCCGATCTGCGCACCCGTCTCGTCGACGTCGGCGTGGACCTGCTGGCCCGGCAGGGCGCCGGAGCCCTCACCCTGCGGGAGATCGCCCGCAGGGCGGGCGTCTCGCACGGCGCGCCCCGCCGCCACTTCCCCACCCACCTGGAGCTGCTGTCGGCCATCGCCCAACGCGGCTTCGCCCGGCTGGGAGCCCGGGTGAGCGCGAACGTCGGCGACGGCAGCGCCGACCCTCGTACCCGGCTGGGCGAACTGGCCCGCGCTTACCTGGAGTTCGCGTCGGACGAACCCGGCATGTACGACCTGATGTTCCGTCACGATCTGCTGGAGAGCGGCCATCTGCGGCTGCGGGACACGAGCCTTCCGTTGTTCGCCGTCCTGGTGGACCTGGTCGGCCTGGCCCGCCCCGGCTGTGACGCCCGCACGGTCGCGGGCGCGTTGTGGGCGAACCTGCACGGCGTCGCGCAGCTCTGGCGCTGGGGCAGCCTTCAACTCGCCACCGGAGCCACCGACTTCGCACCTCTTCTGCGTACGGTCCTGGACGCGCATCTCGGTCCGGAGCCCGGCCGGTGAGCCGTCTCTCCCGCCTCTCGCCGCTGACGCTGGCGGGCAGCGTGGCCGGCGCCATGGTGGTCGCCCTGGACGGCACCGTCCTCATGGTCGCCCAGCCCACCCTGCGACGCGACCTGCACGCCACCGTCTCCCAGGTCCAGTGGACCAGCACCGGGTATCTCGTCGCGGTGGCCGGCCTGCTGGTGTTCGCCGGGCGGCTCGGGGACCGCTACGGGCACCGCCGCACCTTCGCTCTGGGCATGCTCGGCTTCGGCGCCGCCTCGGCGGGCATCGCGCTCGCACCCGGCATCGGCTGGGTGATCGTCCTGCGGATCGTGCAGGGGGTGTTCGGGGCGCTGCTGCAACCGGCCACGCTGGGGATGCTGCGGACCGCCTACCCGCCCGAGCGGCTGCGGACGCCGATCGCCGTGCGGACCGCGTCCATCGGGGTGGCCGCGGCGGCCGGGCCGGTGGTGGGCGGGGCGCTGGCCACCCAGTTCGGCTGGCGGGCCGTGTTCCTCCTCAACATCGTGCCCGCACTGCTGTTCGGCGCCCTCGCCCTCGCCGTCCCGGAGCGGCCCCGTCCGCCCGCCGACGACCCGCTCGACCTGCCCGGCGCCCTGCTGCTCGCCGTGACCCTGGGCTGCCTGGTGCACACGCTCGTCACCCTCCCCGGCACGACGTGGTCGGGGCCGGTCGCCGTCCTGGCCGGCGCCGCCTTCCTCCGGCACGAACGCCGCGCCCCTTCCCCGCTGGTGCCGCCGGGCGTGGTGGGCTCACCGGCGGTGGGCGCGGCGCTCGGCTTGCTCGTCGTCGCGTCGGCGGCACTCAACGGCGGGCTGTTCGCCTGCGTCTACGTCCTCCAGGACGGTCTGGGGCTCACCGCGTTGCACAGCGCCCTGCTGAGTCTGCCGCTGGCCGTGCTGCTGGTGGCCGCCGCGCCCGTCGCCGCGGTCCTGCTGCGCCGGGCCGGCGCCCGCGCCACCGTCGCGGGCGCGACGGCGGTCCTCGCCGCCGGTCTCCTCGTGCTCGCCCGGGCCTTCGGGCCGCTCGCCTTCTGCACCGGCTTCGCCCTGGTGGGAGCGGGGTTCGGCGCGGTGATGGTGGCGGCGACCCATGTCGTCGTACGGCAGGCGCCCGCGGAGTCGGCGGGGGTCGCCGGCGGCCTGCAGCAGACGGCGATGAACGTCGGGCCGGTGCTGGGGGTGGCGACGGCGACCGTGCTCATGGACCTCGGCCCGGCCCGCTCGCCGCTCCTCGCGGCGGCCCTGGCCCCCGCTGCGGCCCTGCCCCTCTGCCGCGCGCTGCCCCGCCGCCCGTCACGCGCTTCCACCGTCGCCTGCGCTCCCCCGGCCGGTCGACGCGACGCAACGCACATCGATCTTGACGTCGAAAGGGGTCCGCACGGCGGGTCCCTACGCGACCATGAGATCTGAGGTCGTCCGGGCGAGCCTGGCCGGGACCGCGCCTCGAGCGAGCGCACCGGAGGAGAACGAACGATGGCACTGCTGCGGCAAGAGGTCGAACCGAGCGAGGCGGGGCTCGACCCGGAGGCGCTGGACCGCCTCGACCGGCACGTCGCCCGCCAGGTCGACGCGGGCCGCCTGCCCGGATTCCTCCTGGCCGTCTCCCGCGGCGGCCGGGTCGCCCACCTCACCGCGTACGGCCGCCGCGACATCGCCGCCGGACTGCCCGTCGAGCACGACACCCTCTACCGGATCTACTCCATGACCAAACCGGTCACCTCGGTGGCCGCGCTGATACTGATGGAGGAGGGCCGGCTGCGGCTCGAGGACCCGGTCGCCGACCATCTGCCGGCCTTCGCCGGTCTGCGGGTGTACGAGGCCGGCTCCGGCGCGGATCTCACCACGCGCCCGCTCGAGCGGCCCCTGCTGGTGAAGCACCTGATGACCCACACCGCGGGTCTCACCTTCGCCTTCTACCACTGTCACCCCGTCGACGCCCTCTACCGCGAGGCGGGCCTGGAGTCGGCGGTGCTGCCGGGCTCGGACCTGGCCACGACGGTGGAGGCGTACGCACGGCTGCCGCTGCAGTTCGAGCCGGGCACGCAGTGGAACTACTCGGTGGCCACCAACGTCCTGGGCCGCGTCATCGAGGTCGTCTCCGGCAGACCGCTGGACGAGTTCCTCGCCGAGCGGATCTTCCGTCCTCTCGGCATGCCCGACGCCGGCTTCCAGGTCACGGCCGAACAGGCCGGCCGGCTGGCGGAGCTGTACGGCGACGGCGACGACGGCATCGAGCCGATCCCGGGGCTGCCGTTGTCCGGCCGCCCCCGCTTCCTGTCCGGCAGCGGCGGCATGGTGGCGACCGCGTACGACATCCACCGCTTCACCGAGATGCTGCGCCGCGGCGGCGAGCTCGACGGGGTACGGCTGCTCCGGCGGCAGACGGTCGACCTGATGACGGCCAACCACCTGCCCGACGGCGTCGACCTGCGCGCCTTCGGCAGCCGCCCCGCCCACGACGAGCCCGGTAACGACGGCGTGGGCTTCGGCCTCGGCGTCTCCGTGGTCGTCGACCCGAGCCGCACCCAGGCGCCCTCGGGGCTCGGCGCCTACGGCTGGAGCGGCGTCGCCACCACGACGTTCTGGGTCGACCCGGCCCACGACGTGAGCGTGCAGTTCCTGACCCAGCTGAGGCCGAGGCGGTCCCTGAAGCTCTACCCCGACCTCAAGCGCCTGGTGCACGAGGCGATCAAGGACTGACGTCGCGCCCGCCGGCCGCCGCAGACCCCGGCCCCTCGGGCCTCACTACCCCGGCCACGAGGTGAACTCCAGCCCCTCCTCTGCGAGTTCGCGCAGCCACGCCTCGGAACGGTCGGCGGTCCCGGCGGCCCGGCTCAGGCCCTGCGGCAGAGAGCCGTCCAGAATGTGCCGGACGCCGAGGGCGAGCGGCCGGGAGACACAGCGGGCCATCGCGCTCTCCGTCTCGTCGCCCTCCAGGTCCAGGAGATGACTGCCGTACCAGGAACGGCCTGTGCCGGTCCCCCCTCCGGTCGCGTCGCCGGGTTTCCCGCCCGCCGCCGCGTCCTCGTGGACCTCCAGCGACACGGCGAGGACCACCCGGTCGCGGTCGGCGTCGGTGGTGGGGTGGGCGGCCGCCAGTTCCCGGGCCAGGGCCGCGATCCGTGTGTCGTCGCCCGCCCTCAGCTCCTCGAACACCGGCTCCCAGGCCCGCAGCCAGCCGTCCAGACGCAGCGTGCCGCGCACGAAGGTCAGGGGCCGCCAGGACGACGGCAGCGCGTACTGCGCGATGAACGGGACGCTGTCCCGGTTGGGATAGGCCTCGAAGCTCTCGTCGCGGACCAGATGGGTCCGGGTGGCCTCCCACGGCCGGGCGGCCACGATCTCGGCGCCGTTCTCCACATAACGGGCGGGCGCACGAAGGGCGTTGAGGACGCCGAGGGGCGCCCAGCTGAAGCGGTACCGAAACGCGTCGGGGACGGCGGGCACGCCTCCGCAGTACGAGGTGAGCCGGTACGACGCCGCCGTGTCCTCGCCGATCGCCTCCCGGGCCCGGGCGACGAGACTGTGCGCGAAGAGGTGGTCGATGCCGGGGTCGAGACCGGCCTCGGTGAGGACGACGGTCCCGGCGCCGGCCGCCGCGGGCGCCAGCTCCAGGATCTCGTCCGAGACATAGCTGGAGCAGGCGAAGTGGGCCCGCCGGTCCACGCACGCCGACAGCAGCGCCGCATGCCCGGACGCGGGCAGCATCGACACGACGACGTCCCCCGGGGCCAGTTCGGCCGTCAGCGCGTCGAGGGTGTAGGCGCGCGGCTCGGCCCGGCCGGTGAGACCCAGCCGGTCGAGCGCCTCGGCCGCCCGCTCGGCCGTGCGGTGCCACAGGCGCACCCGGTCGGCGTGGGCGCACAGGGCCGAGAGACCGCTGCCCGTGGACAGGCCCGCGCCGACCCAGTGGACGGCGCCGGAGGCGGGGACGCGGTCAGACACGGTCGGACTCCCCTGCGGTGAGGCCGAGTTCACGGCAGGCGGCGTGGAAGCGGTCGAGGCAGCGCTCCCACGGTCCGGCGGCGCCGAAGTCCAGCAGCACGGGGGTCAGGGCCGCGGAGAAGTCCGCGCTGGCCTCGCGCGGCAGCAGGGACGGCAGGTTGTCGATGGCGATCAGGTCGAGCGGGGGCTCCTTGCGCAGCCGGCGCACGGGGTCCGTCCACTCGGTGGTGCGGTCGTACACGGGCAGGACGTTGAGCGGCGAGCCCACGTCGCAGGTGACGTCGGAGAGGGTACGCAGCCGCCGGGCGGCGTCGTCGAGGTCCTCCTCGCGGACGAACGGCGGCCCCGGGGTCGTGGCGAGGACGCAGTTGACCAGGACGTCGTGGGCCAGCAGCGCGGCGCGGTCCAGGTCGCGGGTCTCCGCCAGGTCCCAGCAGGCGGGTTCCACGCCTGCGGCGCCGAACGCGGCCCGCGCGCCCCGTCCGCTGCGGCCCAGGGCGCCGACGACGAGGGCGGTGAACCCCTCGTCGCCGGGAGCGGGGCGAAGCGCCTCGTCCCACTCGGCCTTCTCCGAGGGGCGCAGGGGCGCGGTGAGCCTGCCCCGGTGGTGCAGCACCGCCAGCGCCGCGCCGAGATAGCCCGCCCAGTACCCGAAGGCGGCGAGGCGTCGCCCGTGGTCGTCGACCAGGTACTCCAGGTCGAGAAGGGCCCCTCCTCCGGCGGAGAACCGCCCCAACAGGGCGCGTGCGCCCGGCTGTTGCTTGTAGGCGTGCCCGAAGAAGACATGGCGGTGCGTCAACTCGTCCGGCGCGTCCGGGAGTTCCTTCAGGCCGAGGACGACCGTGTCGCGCGGCGCCGACGTCCAGGAGCCGGCGGGAGCGATCCGTGCGCCGGCCGCCTCGTAGGCGTCGGTGGCGAACACGCGCTGCGGGGAGTCCTCGACGGTCAGCGCCACCCCGGCCTCGAGAAGACGGCGGGCGTCGTCGGGGACGACCGGGGTGCGGCGTTCGGTGGTGCGGGCCTCGTGGCGCAGCCACAGGTGCAGTTCGGTCATACGCGGTTGACCTCCGGACGCGGGGCGTCGGCCGCGAAACGGTCGGCGCTCAGGGGGGTGACGTCCACGAAGGGTACGCGGCCGAGGTACAGGTCCCGGACGACCTCGCCGACGGCCGGGCCCTGCAGGAAGCCGTGGCCGGAGAAGCCCGTCGCGTACAGGAAGCGGGACACCGACGACGCCTCGCCGATCAGGGCGTTGTGGTCCGGGGTGACCTCGTACAGGCCCGCCCAGCCGCCGGTGCGGCGCAGGTCGAGCAGGGCGGGGGCGCGGCGTTGCATGGCGTCGGCGAGGCGCGGGATCCACCGGTCGTGGGCGTCGGTGGCGAAGCCCGGGCGCTCGTCGGGGTCGGACATCCCGACCAGCAGGCCGGGGCCCTCGGCGTGGAAGTAGAGGGTGCTGCTGAAGTCGATGGTCATGGGCAGCTCCGGCGGCAGGCCGGGGACCGGTTCGGTGACCGCGATCTGGCGGCGCAGCGGCTGCACCGGCAGATCGACGCCGGCCATGGCGCCGACGGCCCTGGACCAGGCGCCGGCCGCGCAGATCACCGTGTCGGCGGTGATGCGGCCGAGGGTGGTCTGCACGGCGGTGATAGCGCTCCCCTGCCGTTCGATTCCGGTGACCGCGGTGTGCCGCAGGACGCGCGCGCCGCAGCGGCGGGCGGCGGCCGCGTACCCGTGGACGACGGCTTCGGGCGTGCAGTGGCCGTCGTCGGGCGAGAACGCGGCCGCGAGTAACCCCTCGGTGCGGATCAGCGGCGAGAGGCGGCCGGCCTCGGCGGGGCCGATGAGACGGCTGGGCACGCCCAGCGCGTTCTGCAGCCGCACGCCCGCCTCGAAGGCGGCGACGTCCTCGGGGGTGGAGAGCAGGAACAGATAGCCGACGCGGCGCAGCCCGATGTCCTGCCCGATCTCCTCACCGAACCGCGCGAACGCCTCGAGGCTGCGCGCACCCAGCTGGATGTTGAGCTCGTCGGAGAACTGGGCGCGGACCCCTCCGGCGGCTTTCGAGGTCGAGCCCGCGGCGAGTTCGTCGCGCTCGACGAGGAGGACGTCACGGACGCCCGCGGCGGCGAGGTGGTAGGCGATGCTCGTGCCCATCACCCCGCCGCCGATGACGACGACCGAGGCATGCGTGTTCACGCGAACGGCTCCTTTCGGCGGCGGCCCCGGCCCGTACGCCGGGGCCGGGGCGGTATGCCGGGACCGCTGGGTTCCCTACCCGTGAAGACCGCGGTCCGAAGCGCGCTCAGGACCAGTGGGCCACCGCGTCCAGGTGGGGCAGCCGGTGGTCCATGCGCTCCCGCTTGGTGCGCAGGTAGGTGATGTTGTTCTCGCACGGCTCGATCAGCAGGGGCACCTCTTCGGCGACCCTGATGCCGTTGTCGGTCAGCGCCTCCCGCTTGCGCGGGTTGTTCGACATCAGGCGGACGGATTCCACGCCCAGGTCGCGCAGGATGTCGGCGGCCACCTTGTAGTCGCGGGCGTCGACCGGGAACCCGAGAGCGACGTTCGCCTCGACGGTGTCCAGGCCCTCCGCCTGCAGCGCCATCGCGCGCAGCTTGCCCAGCAGGCCGATGCCGCGGCCCTCGTGTCCGCGCAGGTAGACGACGATCCCGCTGCCCTCGGCGACGACCGCCCGCAGCGCGGACTCCAGTTGCGCGCCGCACTCGCAGTGCTGGGAGCCGAACGCGTCACCGGTCAGGCATTCGGAATGCAGCCGGGTCAGAACTTCCTCGGCGCCTATCTCCCCGTACACCAGGGCGACTTGTTCGTCACCGCGGTCGTGGTCCATGTAACCGATCGCCTGGAATTTGCCGTACACGGTGGGCAGGGGGGCATTCACCACGCGTTCCACACCGGTGCGCTGCGGGGTCTTCGTGCCGAGTACGCCAATTTTTTCTGTCATGATCTGGTTCCTAAGCAGAGACGAAGGGCCGGGAAGAAATGAGTGGTTCGGACATACGGTCGGCGGCGTACGGACTGGTGCCGACGGACACTACCGAAGACGTACGGACCCGGGGCGCCGGCGTCTCGACGCAGGTGGCGGTTCTTCCCGTCGGGAGTTTCGAGCAGCACGGCCCGCACCTGCCGCTGGCCACCGACACCCTGGTGGCCTGCGCCATCGCGCGGGAGATCGCCGGGGCGTACCCGGTGCACCTCCTCCCGCCGGTGACCATCGCCTGCTCGCACGAGCACGCGGCCTGGCCGGGAACCGTCAGCATCTCCTCGGTGACCCTTCACGCGGTGGTACGGGACATCGCGGCGTCGCTGCGCCGCTCGGGCGTCGAGGCCCTGGTGCTGGTCAACGGACACGGCGGGAACTACGTCCTGGGCAACGTCGTCCAGGAGTCCTCCGCCGCAGGTGAGCGGATGGCGCTCTTCCCGGCCCCGGAGGACTGGGAGGCGGCGCTGGTGCGGTCGGGAGTGTCGACCTCGCTGCTCACCGACATGCACGCCGGGGAGATCGAGACCTCGATCCTGCTGCACGCCCACCCCGAACTCGTCCGGCCCGGTTACGAGTCGGCCGATTTCGTCGCGGACGACCGCCGTCATCTGCTCACGCTGGGAATGTCCGCCTATACCGATTCGGGCGTCATCGGCCGTCCTTCCCTGGGGTCGGCGGAAAAGGGAAAGGAACTCCTGGCGAGCCTGGCCGATTCCTTCGGCGCGTATTTCTCCCTGCTCACCGCGGAATCCCCCGGAGCCTGAACCGCCTCGGCGGGCCCGACGGTCGCCGCGGCCTCGGCGACCTCGAAGAGCGGAGCGGACGGCGTCGCCGCCGCGGCGGGCGGCCCCGCGACCGGAGCCCCGTCCTCGCGGGCGGGACCGGCGCCGGCGCTCCGGTCGCGCAGTCCCGCGTACCAGCGGACGACGAGCACGACCGCCCCCGGCAGCGCCGCGACGAAGCTGAGCACGCCGTACACGACGGCGACCGCGAGGCCGGTGCTCGCGCCGAGCCCGGCCGCGCCGAACGCCCACGCGGTGACGCCCTCGCGGGGGCCCCAGCCGCCGACGTTCAGCGGCAGGCCCATGGCGAGCAGGGCGAGGACGGCGATCGGCAGCAGCGCGAGCACGGAGGCGCCGGAGCCGGCGACCCGGGCGGCCACCACGAACATTCCGAGGTGCCCGCCCAGCACGACCGCCGAGGACAGGGCGACGCCCGGCCCGTTGCGCCGCGACACGAGCCCCTCGCGCGCCTCGGTCAGCACCGCCCGCAGCCGCCCCGGGCGCCGGGGCGCGGCGGAGTTCATCCGGACGGCGAGGAAGACGGCGAGCGCGCCCGCGCCGGCCAGCGCGACGATCGGCGCGATCTGGCGGGCGTCCGCCATGACCGGGGAGGGCAGGGTCAGCAGAATCGTCACGCCCGCCACGGTCAGCACCAGCTGTCCCGCGGTCCGCTCCAGGACGACGGCCCGCACGCCGCGTCCGACGTCGCCGGCGCTCTGCCCGTGCCGGACCGCGCGGTGCACGTCGCCGAGGACGCCGCCGGGCAGCGCCGCGTTGAGGAACAGGGCCCGGTAGTAGTCGGCGACGGCGGGGCCGAGCGGCAGCCGGATGCGCAGCGCGCGGGCCACCAGCGCCCACCGCCAGGCGCTGAACACGGTGGTGACCGCGCCGATGCCGAGCGCCGCCAGCAGGGTCGGCGCGTCGATCCGCCGCAGTCCGTCCAGGAAGACGCCGGTGCCGAGCCGCCACAGCAGGACCGTGAGGATGACGACTCCGGCGACGGTCCCGAAGTGCGTGCGCAGGGCGCGGCTCGCGAGCAGGGCGCGCAGCCGGGACGACTTCGTGTGCGGCGCGGTCACGATGACCCCGATACGGTCCTCGGACACGGCAGGACCCGTGCGGACGGCCACCGGGCCGCGCTGCGGCCGTCGCGCGGCGGGCAGGGCGCCCTCGCCCCACAGCACGGGCGCCACGGCCGCCACCCGCGGGCCGACCGTCTCCGCGCTCATCCGGCTCCGCCCGTCGGGCGGGCCAGCGCCAGCAGGTCGCTGTGGTGCACGGTGACGTGCAGGTCGCCCGCCGCGCAGGCCGCGAGCCGGGCCGCCAGGTAGGGCTCCGCGCGCTCGGCCAGCTCGGGGCGCTCCTCCACGGCCGCGCCGACCCAGCCGCGCAGCCACTGGGCGGTCAGGCCGACGTTCTCCGGGCCGAGCCGCCACGGGCTGGGGTGCACCTTGACGGTGGCGCCCTGGTCGGCGAACGCCTCGCAGGCGACGTTCACCGCGTCGGGGCCGAGGAGGCCGTCGTGCCGCTGGTGGTCGTTGAAGGCGGCCGCTATCTCCTGGTCCAGCGGGTCCGGCGCGCTCAGTTCGACGCGGCCTGCGACCGACAGCGTCAGCAGCGCCGGGCATCCCGCGCCCGCACAGGCCGCGGCGAGCGTCTCGATCTCCTCGCGGGTGAGGACGTCCAGCAGCGCGGAGGCGGTCACCAGCGAGGCGCCGGCCAGCGCGTCCGGGGTGAGCCGGGCGACGTCGCCGCGCCGCGTCTCCACGGTGACCCGGCTGCCGTCGGCGGCCGCCCGCGGCGAGGCGACGGCCGCGAAGTGCAGGAGGTAGGGGTCGCGGTCGTGCAGGACCCAGTGCTGCGGGCCGTCCAGCCGGGGGGCCAGCCAGCGGCCCATGGAGCCGGTGCCGCAGCCCAGGTCGTGGATGGCGATCCCGCTGCGGCCGGGCAGGTTGGCGAGCCGGATCCGCAGCGGGTCCAGCAGGTCCATCGCCCGGGCGGCGGCGTCGGCGGGCTCGCGCAGCTCCAGCCACTCGGGGGCGTAGCGGGGCTGCTCCTCCGGCCCGCTGTCGCGCAGCCGCACGGTGGGCCGCTCGCCGGGCCGGCCGACCGGTCCGGCGCCCGCGATGACGCCCGGCGCCACGGCCTCGACGCCGTGCACCGCGGCCGGACGTACGGGGCCGCCGTCACCGGCGACCATGGTGTCCGTCACAGAACCTGCCTCCGTCCGGCCCGGCTGGGTCGGGATGCCGCCCACGCGTCGCGCCACGTCGGCCGGGGTCGCCGTCGTCTTCCTCATGCCGCCCTCCGGGGTTCGCTCGGGAGCCGGCCGAGCACGCCGGCCAGGCTCTGGGCGGTGCTCGCCCAGCCGTTCAGGGCCGCCCGGCGGCTGCGCGCCGCCGCCTTGAGTCGCCGTCGCACGTCGGCCTCGCCGAACCAGCCGCGCAGTTCGGCCGCGAGCGCGGCCGGGTCCTCCGGCGGCACGAGGATGCCGGGGACGCCGCCGTCGGGGGCGCGGCCGACCGCCTCGGGCAGACCGCCGACGTCCGTCGCGAGGACGGGGATGCCGCGGGCCAGCGCCTCCGTGACGGCCATGCCGTACGTCTCGGCGTAGGAGGTGAGGACCATCAGGTCGGCGGAGGCGTAGGCGGCGTCGAGCGCGGCGCCCGCCTTGGGGCCGGCCAGCTCCAGCCGGTCCTCGAGGCCGTGTCTGCGGATGAGGCCGCGCAGGTGGTCGACGTACTCCGGGTCCTGGCCGAGGCCGCCCACGCAGGAGCACGTCCACGGCAGGTCCCTGGCCGCGGCCAACGCCTCCACGAGCCGGTGCTGGCCCTTGCGCGGAGTCACCGCGGCCACGCACAGCAGCCGGGACACGCCGTCGGTGCCGGAGGCCAGCGGGGCGATGTCGGCGCCGGGGGCGGCGACGTGCACGCGCTCGGGGGCGAGGCCGTGGTGGGAGACGAGACGGCGGACCGCCCACTCGCTGGTGGCGATCACCGCGGGCACGGCCCGCAGCACGGCCCGCTCCTTGGCGTCGAGCTCGGCCGCGGTCTCCGGCGCGAGACCGCGCTCGTCGCCCAGCGGCAGATGCACCAGGACGGCGAGCTGCAGCCGTTCGGCCTCGGGCACGATGATCTCCGGCACCCCGCAGGCCACCAGCCCGTCGAGCAGGACGATCGTGCCGTCGGGGAACTCATGCAGCGTGCGCGCCAGTTCCGCGCGGGCGGCGGCCGCCGGCCGGGGCCAGGAACCGGCCGCCAGGTGCTTGTGGACCTGCCAGCCGAAGCCGGGCAGATCCAGGCAGAGGCGGCGGTCGTAGGCGTTGCCGCCGCTCGGGTTCGCCGCGTCGTCGACGCCGCCCGGCATCACGAAGTGCACGGAACGCAGGGACATGGGGATGATCCCGCCGATCTGGGGGAGCGCCGCCTGCGCGGGCACGTAGGCGAGCGGGGCCGCGGGAACGGCCTTCTCCAGGGTCGCATCGGTCACAGCGCACGCTCGTAACTCGCCCAGGCGATGTGCGACTCGTGCAGGCTGACGGCGATGGCGCCGATGCCCCGGGCGCCCTCGCCGAGCGCGCCCTGGTGAATGCGCTCCGCGAGCCGGTCGGCGACGACCTTGGCGAGGAACTCGGTCGACGTGTTGACCCCGGCGAAGTCGGGCTCGTTGTCGAGGTTGCGGTAGTTCAGCTCGCTGACCACGGCCCCGAGCTCCTGCGTGGCGAGCCCGATGTCGACGACGATGTTGTCGTCGTCGAGCTGCTCGCGCCGGAATGTGGCGTCCACCAGGAACGTCGCTCCGTGCAGGCGCTGAGCGGGTCCGAAGACCTCGCCGCGGAAGCTGTGGGCGATCATGATGTGATCGCGGACGGTGACACTGAACAACGGACGACCCTCCAGGTGCGGCGCGTCTGGTCCCCCGGCCATTGGCCAACCGGGGGATGCCGTGTAGTACGGCTGCTCGGTTCCCCCCGTTCAGTCCGATCTCACTCTTTTCTCAGGTCAGGCGCTCCTGCTCATACCTGATGCGGTGGCACAGCGCCGGGATCTCGCCGGACGCGAGCTTCGGCATCACCTCCGGCAGCTCCCCGAAGGCGCTGTCTCCGGTGACGAGGGCGTCGAGCGCGGGGTCGGCCAGCAGCTCCAGCGCGAGGGCGAGCCGGTCGGCGTAGGTGCGGCTGGAGCGGCGGGCCGGGGAGACGGCGCCGACCTGGCTGCTGCGGATGACCAGCCGGCGGGAGTGGAAGTCCTCGCCCAGCGGGAGGGACACCTTCCGGTCGCCGTACCAGCTCAGTTCGAGGACCGTGCCCTCGTCGGCGAGCAGCTCCAGGGAGCGGGCGAGGCCCTGTTCGGTCGCGCTGGCGTGCACCACGAGGTCGCGGCCGCCGAGCGCGTCCGCGGGGGTCGCGAAGTCGACGCCGAGCGCTTCGGCGATCGTCGCGCGCGCCGGGTCGGCGTCGACCAGCTGTACGCGCACGCCCGGGAAGCGGGCGAGCAGCGCGGCCACCGAGCAGCCGACCATGCCGCCGCCGACCACCGCGATCCGGTCGCCGGCCAGCGGCGCCGCGTCCCACAGGGCGTTGACGGCCGTCTCGACGGTGCCGGCGAGGACGGCCCGTTCGGCGGGCACCGAGTCCGGCACGACCGTCACCGCCGTCGCCGGGACGACGTACCGCGTCTGGTGCGGGTAGAGGCAGAAGACCGTGCGCCCGACGAGCGCCGCGGGCCCCTGTTCCACCACCCCCACGTTGAGATAGCCGTACTTCACGGGCCCGGGGAAGTCGCCCTCCTGGAACGGGGCCCGCATCACCGCGTGCTGGCTCTCGGGCACCCCGCCGCGGAAGACGAGGGTCTCCGTGCCGCGGCTGACGCCGGACCACAGCGAACGCACCAGAACCTCGCCCTCGGCGGGGTCCGCGAGCTCGACGTGACGGATCTCGCCCTCTCCCGGTGAGCTGACCCAGAACGCACGTGCGCCGGTCGACATCCACATCCTCCTGAACGATCGGGAACCTGTTCACGTACCGAGGTGTGCACAGTCCGCGCACAGTACGCGGCACTGATCATCTCTGTCATCTGGCCGGAGGAATGTGCGGTGGCCCTGAACAACACTTACGACGCAAGGCTGGTCCAGCAGGAGACCGCTGTGGGAGCGGGCGTGCAGATCCTGTTGCTGGCCCTGCTCGGCACGGCGATCGGCATGGGGCCGGCGGGCTGGGTCACCGGCCTCGTCTTCGCCATCGCCACCTGGGCGGTCCTCTCCCGGGCGCTGCACCGCTCCAGCCTGCGCTCCTTCGGCCCGGCCAACCGGGTCACGCTCGGCCGGGCGACGCTGGTCGGAGGAGTGACCGCGCTGGTCGCGGACTCCTTCGAGAGCACGCCGCCGGTGACGCTGCTGGTCGGCCTGACGGCCGTGGCCCTGATCCTCGACGGGGTCGACGGCAAGGTCGCCCGCCGCACCAACACCTCGACGGCGCTGGGCGCGCGGTTCGACATGGAGGTCGACGCGTTCCTGATCCTGGTGCTCAGCGTGTACGTGTCGATGGCGCTGGGCCCGTGGGTCCTGCTCATCGGCGGCATGCGCTACGTGTTCGTCGCGGCGGCCCGGGTGGCCCCCTGGCTCAACGCCGCGCTGCCGCCGAGCACCGCCCGCAAGACGGTCGCCGCCCTGCAGGGCGTCCTGTTGCTGCTGGCCGGCGCCGATCTGCTGCCGTACGCCGCCAACTTCGCGGTCGTGCTGCTGGCGCTGGGCTCGCTGGTGTGGTCGTTCGGCCGGGACGTGCTGTGGCTGTGGAGGACCAATCGGGTCGCGGCGCAGACCTCGGCGGAGAAGGTGCTCGAACTCGTGTAGCCCGTGCAGTTCGTGCAGTTCGTCACTTCACAAGGGGG
>NZ_JBMNDR010000123.1:0-18108 GCF_052543235.1 Streptomyces sp. SAS_272
CCCGCCGGCCCCCCTGGTGGGCTCGACCGGCCGGCCGGCCGAGCCCGCCGTACGACCCGACAAGGCCGCAGCCTCACGCGTTCTCCGCCTGGAACATCCAGTGATGCTTCTCGAGATCGGCGGTGATCCCGATGAAGATGTCCTGGCTCACCGGGTCCGCGTCGCCGGTGGCCGCCACCCGTTCCCGCATACGGGTGATCACCGCTCCCAGAGCGGCGACCAGCGTCCCGATCGCGTCGGAGTCCTTGACCCAGCCCTCCGCCACCGCGTCGATCCCGCTGCCGGACGCCACGGTGGCCGCGCGCCCGTCCGGCGAGACGCCCAGCGCCGAGGCGCGCTCCGCCACGGTGTCGGAGTGGGCGCGGGCGACGTCCACGACCTCGTCGAGCTGAAGGTGCACGGACCGGAAGCGCGGCCCGACGACGTTCCAGTGGACCTGTTTGGCGACGAGCGACAGGTCGACCAGATCGACGAGCGAGCCCTGGAGCGCCTGCGAGACGATTTTCAGGTCGGCGTCGGACAGGGGACTCTTCACGACGTACATCGGTACCTCCGGTGGTCGGCCCCCGCAGTGCCTCTCCACGATGACTTCGACGGCCGGCACCGGCAAACCGACCCGGGACGCGAAAAACCCCGACCGCACCTTCTCCGGATCTTCCCGGAGAAGCCCCGGCCGGGGCCTCACACTTGCCAGTGCACTTACCTGCGCACGTGCCCGGGCCGGCTCAGAAGCCGGCGCACACTCGTCTCACGCGGCGACCACGTCCACCGCCTCGGCGGGTGCCTTGATGGTCACCCGCTCCGGAGGCACACCGGTCACCGACACGGAACCCAGCATCGGACGAACCGACGTGGGCACAGGCTGGCTGGGGGTGGCCGCTGCCGACTGTGCCAGCTCCGCGAGGGCGAGCTCGTCGCTCACTTCCCGCATGAGCTCGGACATCCGTACGTCCAGCGCGTCGCAGATGGCGGAGAGCAGCTCGGAGGATGCCTCCTTCTGCCCCCGCTCCACCTCGGAGAGATAGCCGAGTGAGACTCGGGCGGACGAGGAGACTTCGCGCAGAGTACGGCCCTGGCGCTGGCGCTGCCGACGCAGCACGTCACCCAGCAGGCGACGGAGCAGAATCATCGGTGGCTCCCTCCTCGGACCGCGTAGCCGCATCCTTCACGCCCCACCGTACCGCCTCGCGCTGCGGCCGTGCGGGGAGCGATGTCGTGTTCACTCAGGGCTGCAAACATCAAAACCCCCCGTTCTGTTCCGTATCCTGTGCCCGCTCATTCCCGGCGTGTTCGCCCGCAAGCTCTGTCAGGAGCAGTGCGAGTACGCTCCGTACACTCTCTCTACGAATTTCCGCCCGGTCGCCGTTCAACCGCAGGGCCTCCACTTTTCCGCCAGCGGCAGAACCGGGATCCGGGCCGAACGGTCCGTCCACGGCCACGAAGACCGTCCCCACGGACTGTCCGTCCTGGGCGTCCGGGCCGGCCACGCCGGTGGTCGCGAGCCCCCAGTCGGCGCCCAGCGCCTTGCGCACGCCGGCCGCCATCTGAGCCGCGACCTGCGCGTCCACCGCTCCCCGGGCCGCCAGCAGGCCGGCGTCGACGCCGAGCAGCCGGTGCTTGAGCTCGGTGGCGTACGCCGTCACCGAACCGCGGAAGACCTTGGACGCCCCGGGGACCGAGGTGATCTCCGCCGCGACCAGACCGCCGGTCAACGACTCGGCCACGGCGAGCGTGCCGCCCGTCGCTGTGAGTAGTCGCACCACGTCGGCAGCCGTGGAACTCACGCCTGCGTCTCCTCCGCCGCGGCTTCGCGCTCGGCGATTCCCGCCCGGCGCAGCACGATGGCCTGTCTCACATAGTCGAGCCCGGTCACCACGGTCAGGACGACCGCCGCGGCCATCACCCACCACCTCAGGGTCGCCAGCCATCCCGTCAGCGCCAGGACGTACATCCCGACGGCGATGCCCTGGACGAGCGTCTTCAGCTTGCCGCCCCGGCTCGCCGGGATGACGCCGTAGCGGATGACCACGAAACGCATGAGGGTGATCCCCAGTTCCCTGCCGAGGATCACGATCGTCACCCACCACGGCAGGTCGCCGAGCGAGGAGAGACAGATCAGCGCCGCTCCCATGATCGCCTTGTCGGCGATGGGGTCGGCGATCTTCCCGAAGTCGGTGACGAGGTCGTACGTGCGGGCCAGATGCCCGTCGAACAGATCGGTGATCATGGCAACGGCGAAGGCGGCCCAGGCGAACGAGCGCCACGCCGGGTCGTATCCGCCGTCGGCCAGCATCAGCGCGACGAAGCCGGGCACCAGGATCAGCCGGAGCATCGTCAGAAGATTGGCGATGTTCCACACGCTGGCCTGATTGACGGCGGCGGCCGCGAGCTTCGCGCCCCGCGGCGGCCGTGAGTCGCCCTCCGCCTCGGCGAGCGCGGCGACGTCGGCGGCGGTGGGGCCCAGAGCCGTCACCGTGGCCTGCTCGCCCTCCGCGGCCCGCGCGGCGGCGGACTGCGCGGCCGACGCGGGCGGGGGGCCGCCCGCGGCCGATGCCGGAACACCCGTCATCTGCCCGCCTCCTCACTACACCCGAACGAGCCCTGCAGAGGCTCGGCCACCAGGTCGACGCCTTCCGTGCCGATCACCTTCGCCTCGACCATACGACCGATGCCCAGGCCCTCGCCCGACGTGAGCAGCACCTGGCCGTCCGTCTCCGGCGCCTGGTGCTCGGCCCGGCCGTGCACGCCCTCGTCGTCGATCGACTCCACGAGCACGTGGACGGTCTCACCGAGCCGTTCCTCGGCGCGCTGCGAGACGAGCTCCTCGGCCAGCCGGGAGACCCGGGCGAGCCGCTCGGCCACGACGTCCACGTCGAGTTTGCCGTCGTACGTCGCGGCCTCGGTGCCGTCCTCGTCGGAGTAGCCGAAGACGCCGATCGCGTCCAGCCGTGCGCCGTTCAGGAAGCGCTCCAGCTCCGCCAGGTCGGCCTCGGACTCGCCGGGGAAGCCCACGATGAAGTTGGAGCGCACGCCCGCCTGGGGCGCCTTGCCGCGGATGGTGTCCAGGAGCTCGAGGAAGCGGTCGGTGTCGCCGAAGCGGCGCATCGCGCGCAGCACGCCGGGCGCGGAGTGCTGGAAGGACAGGTCGAAGTAGGGCGCGATCTTCGGCGTCGAGGTCAGCACGTCGATCAGACCGGGTCGCATCTCGGCCGGCTGAAGGTAGCTGACGCGCACCCGCTCCAGGCCGTCGACCTCGGCGAGCTCGGGCAGCAGCGACTCCAGCAGGCGGATGTCGCCGAGGTCCTTGCCGTAGGAGGTGTTGTTCTCGGAGACCAGCATGACCTCCTTGACGCCCTGCTCGGCCAGCCACCGCGTCTCGTTCAGCACGTCGCTCGGGCGGCGCGAGATGAAGGAGCCGCGGAACGACGGGATGGCGCAGAAGGAGCAGCGCCGGTCGCAGCCGGAGGCGAGCTTGACGGAGGCGACCGGAGCGCCGTCCAGCCGTCGGCGCAGGGGTGCGCGGGGGCCGGACTGCGGGGCCAGGCCCTCGGGGAGGTCGGTCGGCGCGCCGTGGCCGGGCAGCGCCACATCGGTCGCCGCCTGGCGCTCGGCCGGGCTGATCGGCAGCAGCTTGCGCCGGTCACGCGGGGTGTGGGAGGCGTGGATGCCGCCGTTCAGAATGGTCTGGAGGCGGTCGGAGATGTCGGTGTAGTCGTCGAAGCCGAGCACGCCGTCGGCTTCGGGAAGGGCCTCGGCGAGCTCCTTGCCGTACCGCTCGGCCATACAGCCCACGGCCACGACGGCCCGGGTTCTGCCGTGGCCCTTGAGGTCATTGGCTTCCAGAAGGGCGTCGACGGAGTCCTTCTTGGCGGCGTCGACGAAGCCGCAGGTGTTGACGACGGCGACGTCCGCGTCCTCGGCGTCCTCCACGAGCTGCCAGCCGTCCGCCTCCAAACGGCCTGCGAGCTCCTCCGAGTCCACCTCGTTGCGGGCGCAGCCAAGAGTGACGAGTGCGACGGTACGGCGTTCAGGCATGGGCTCAAGACTACTTTGTCCTGCCGACACCGGACGTCGACGGGGTTGACGATCTTCGCCGACCCCGTCGTACGCCCCCGTCACACCGGGAAGCGCCCGCTCATCCGACCTGCGGGTCGCCCTTCGTGTACGTCAGTCGCTCCACCGCGCCCGGCTGGAAGTCGTCGTTGAGCTTCTTGCCGTTGACGTAGAGATCGACGGCGCCCGCGTCGCCGAGGATCAGGTTGAGCTTCTCGCTGTCCTGGAAGGTCTGGGAGGCGCCCTTCTTGAGCAGGTCGTCGAAGAGCAGGCGGCCGGTGTGGTCCTTGACGGAGACCCAGCTGCGTCCGTCGGCGGCGACGACCTTGACGGTCACCTTGTCCTGCGGCGCCGCGGCGATGGCGCTGTCGGAGGGTTCGGGCTTCTCGTCGACCGGCTTCTCGGTCTTCGGCGTGGGCGAGGCGGTCTGGCCGGTCGTGGGGGTGGCGCCCTCGGCGACCTGGTCCTTCGCCCCGCCGTCGTCGCCGCCCTTGAAGGCGGTGAAGCCGACGAAGCCGACGACCGCGACGATCGCGGCGACCATGGCGGCGGTCCAGTTGGGTCCGCGGCGCTCGGGGCGGATGCGCTCCGCTTCGAACATGGGTGCCGCGGGGGTCGGCGCGGGGCGGCCGCCGTGGGTGGCGTCGTACCGGTCCATCAAGGGGGCGGGGTCCAGGTGGACGGCCCGGGCCAGGGTCCGGATGTGCCCGCGCGCGTAGACGTCCCCGCCGCAGGGGGTGAAGTCGTCCGCCTCGATGGCGTGGACGATGGCGATGCGCACCCGGGTGGCCGTGCTGACGTCGTCGACGGTCAGCCCGGCCGCGATACGGGCCTGCTGCAGGGCACGGCCGATGGAGAAGGGGGCTTCCTCGGACGGGTCTTCGAACGGACGCTCGTCTTCAGGGGAGTTGCCGATGGACACGGGGGCGCCTTTCGAGCGTGTAGCCACCTGTGCTGGAGGTTCAGTCTAGGGGGGGTGCCGAAGGGAGGGGCAACCGGACGGTAGGACTTTGTACGCCATCGGTATGGCCCGGACACATCGATGACGGGCCGGTCACGGACCCCGGGCGGGGAACCGCACCTGCCTCTCGCTCAACTGGACGTACGGCAAAGGGAAACGGTTGCTCAGCGTTTTCTAACGGGTGAGTCACGGCCGGCACCCGGTTCCCTCGACTGACGTCTACCCCTCAGACTGCCCTCGGATCACCGCGAGGACGCCGTCCAACTCGTCCGGCTTCACCAGAACGTCACGTGCCTTGGATCCCTCGCTGGGTCCGACGATGTTCCGCGACTCCATGAGGTCCATCAGCCGGCCGGCCTTGGCGAAGCCGACCCGCAGCTTGCGCTGGAGCATGGACGTCGACCCGAACTGGGTGGAGACGACCAGCTCGGCCGCCTGGCACAGCAGGTCCAGGTCGTCGCCGATGTCCTCGTCGATCTCCTTCTTCTGCTTCGTGCCCACGGTGACGTCGTCCCGGAAGACCGGGGCCATCTGGTCCTTGCAGTGCTGGACGACGGCCGCGACCTCGGCCTCGGTCACGAAGGCGCCCTGCATACGGGTGGGCTTGTTCGCCCCCATCGGCAGGAACAGTCCGTCGCCCTTGCCGATCAGCTTCTCGGCGCCCGGCTGGTCGAGGATGACCCGCGAGTCGGCGAGCGAGGAGGTGGCGAAGGCGAGCCGTGAGGGCACGTTCGCCTTGATCAGACCGGTGACGACGTCCACCGACGGGCGCTGTGTGGCCAGCACCAGGTGGATTCCCGCCGCGCGCGCGAGCTGCGTGATACGCACGATGGAGTCCTCCACGTCCCGCGGCGCGACCATCATCAGGTCCGCGAGCTCGTCGACGATCACCAGCAGGTAGGGATACGGCTGGAGCTCGCGCTCGCTGCCCTCGGGCGACTTGACGTTCCCCTCGCGCACGGCGCGGTTGAAGTCGTCGATGTGCCGGTAGCCGTAGGCGGCGAGGTCGTCGTAGCGCAGGTCCATCTCGCGCACGACCCACTGGAGCGCCTCGGCCGCCCGCTTCGGGTTGGTGATGATCGGCGTGATCAGGTGCGGGATGCCTTCGTAGGCCGTCAGCTCCACCCGCTTGGGGTCGACCAGGATCATCCGGACGTCCTCGGGGGTCGCCCGCATCATGACCGAGGTGATCAGACAGTTGATGCAGGACGACTTGCCGGACCCGGTGGCGCCTGCGACCAGGATGTGCGGCATCTTCGCCAGCGAGTGCATGACGTAACCGCCTTCGACGTCCTTGCCGAAGGCGACCAGCATCGGGTCGTCGTCCTCGGCGGACTCGGCCAGTCGCAGCACGTCGCCGAGGTTGACCATCTCGCGGTCGGTGTTCGGGATCTCGATGCCGACCGCGGACTTGCCGGGGATGGGGCTGATGATCCGCACATCGGGGCTGGCGACGGCGTAGGCGATGTTCTTGGCGAGGGCGGTGATCCGCTCGACCTTCACGGCGGGGCCGAGCTCGACCTCGTAGCGGGTGACCGTCGGCCCGCGGGTGAAGCCGGTGACGGCGGCGTCGACCTTGAACTCGGTGAAAACGTTCGTCAGCGACGCGACGACGAGGTCGTTGGCCGCGCTGCGCGCCTTGCCGGGGCCGCCGCGCTCCAGAAGGTCGAGCGAGGGCAGCGCATAGGTGATGTCGCCCGAGAGCTGGAGCTGCTCGGCGCGCGGCGGCAGCTCGCGCGAGTGTTCGGGAGCCGACTTCGTCAGGTCCGGCACGGCCCCGTCGGTCCTGAGCTTCTCCTGCCTGGGGCGCGCCACCGGCGAGGGGACGGGTTCCGCGGCCGGCGTCGGCACGGGTGTCGGCGTCGTCGACTCCCGGTCCCCCACGCTGACGCCCTGGGTGAGGTCGGCGACGATCCGCGAGGGCGGCATCCCGTGCAGGACGGCGCCGTCGAGGTCGGCCGCAGCGGCCGCGGCGATGTCCACGGCGTCCGGCTGCCGGTCCATGGCCGGTTGCGGCACCGCCGAGCGCCGGGGCCGGCCGCGCCGCTGCGAGAGCGCGTCCTGCTCGGCGCTGTCGGGGTCGTACGCGTCGGGCGCGCCCGAGCGTCGTCGGGGACGGCCGGGCAGCGCCTCGCGCCACTGCTCGTCATAACGCTCGTCGTCCGAGAACTCGTCGTACTCGTACGTCTCGGGATCGTGCAGCACGCCCAGCCGCACCCCGAGCTGACGCAGCCGCTGCGGGATCGCGTTGACGGGGGTCGCGGTGACGACGAGCAGCCCGAAGACCGTGAGCAGCACCAGCAGCGGCACGGCGAGCACCTCGCCCATGGCGTAGGTCAGCGGCGTCGCCGCGCCCCAGCCGATGAGACCGCCCGCGTCCCTTATGGCCTGCATGCCGGCGCTGCGCGCGGGCGAGCCGCAGGCGATGTGAACCTGCCCGAGCACGCCGATCACGAGCGCGGACAGACCGATCACGATGCGGCCGTTGGCCTCCGGCTTCTCCGGGTGGCGGATGAAGCGCACGGCGATGACCGCCAGCAGTATCGGTACGAGCAGGTCGAGCCGGCCGAACGAGCCGGTCACCAGGATCTCGACGAGGTCGCCGACGGGGCCGCGCAGGTCGGCCCAGGTGCCCGCGGCGACGATCAGGGCGAGCCCCAGCAGCAGCAGCGCGACGCCGTCCTTGCGGTGGGCCGGGTCGAGGTTCTTCGCGCCGTTCCCTATGCCGCGGAACACGGCGCCGACGGCGTGTGCCAGGCCGAGCCAGACGGCGCGGACGAGGCGGTAGACGCCCCCCGTGGGGCTGGGAGCCGGCGCGGGCGCGGGCTTCCTCGCCGCGGCCTTCCTGGCAGGCGCCTTCTTCGCCGGCGCCTTCTTCGGGACGGCCTTCTTGGCGGCGGCCTGCTTCGCCACAGCCTTCGCGGGAGCCGCCGCCTTCTTGGCGGGCTGCTTCTTGGCTGCGGAAGGACGTGAGGCCATGGAGGTGAGGTTACCGGTGGAGACCACAAGGGACACGCGTGGCCACTGCTTCACCCGTTCGTGTCGCCCTCACGGACACCCTGAACTGACGCGTCCGCTGTGCGGGAAAAAGAACTGACGCGTCGTCATGCGCAACTCCGTGCGCCGCGCGCGCCAGTTCCGATCAGTTCTGCGACGACACGGAGGCCGTGCCGCTGCCGGCACCCGGCTCCAGGGCGTCCAGCGCCCGGCGCAGACCTGTGAGTTTGCGCTCCAGATGCGCGGCCGTGGCCACCGCGGCCGCGTCCGCCGACTCGTCGTCGAGCTGCTTGGACAGTGCCTCTGCCTGCTCCTCGACGGCCGCGAGCCGCGCGGAGAGCTCGGCGAGCAGACCGGCCGCCTCCTTGGCGCCGCCCGTGGCGGCCTTGCCGCCGCCCTCCAACTGCAGCCGCAGCAGCGCCGCCTGCTCGCGGAGCTGGCAGTTCTTCATGTACAGCTCGACGAACACCGAGACCTTCGCACGCAGCACCCACGGGTCGAACGGCTTGGAGATGTAGTCCACCGCGCCCGCCGCGTAACCGCGGAAGGTGTGGTGCGGCCCGTGGTTGATCGCGGTGAGGAAGATGATCGGGATGTCCCGGGTCCGCTCCCGCCGCTTGATGTGCGCGGCCGTTTCGAAACCGTCCATTCCCGGCATCTGGACGTCCAGCAGAATGACCGCGAAGTCGTCCGTCAGCAGTGCCTTGAGCGCCTCTTCCCCGGACGATGCCCGCACCAGCGTCTGATCGAGCGCCGAGAGGATCGCCTCCAGCGCCAGCAGATTCTCCGGCCGGTCATCGACCAGGAGGATCTTGGCCTTCTGCACCATGGCCCGCCCTCCTCGCCCCGGCAGTGCACCGGGCGCCGCCCCTGGGGACGACTCCTGTACGCCGCCCTTCCTTGTGCCGGTCATGGTAGCCGCACCCCGACCGTCGCCACACCCTGTCACCGTGATGTCACTGTGCACGTAGCAGGAACGCAGCAGAAGACCAGAAGGTTCCCCGAATTCCGCCCCGCTACACGGGACCGGCCACCCTGAGTCAACAACTCCGCGCGACCTTTGCAAGTTCCCGTCGCGCGGGAGGCCTCCGCCACGCCGAGGACCCGCGTCACTCGCCCCGCATCCACTGCTGCATCACGGTCAGCAGGTGATCGGGGTCCACGGGCTTCGTCACATAGTCGGACGCGCCGGACTCGATCGCCTTCTCCCGGTCCCCCTTCATCGCCTTCGCGGTCAGCGCGATGATCGGCAGACCGGAGAACTGAGGCATCCGACGGATCGCACTCGTTGTCGCGTACCCGTCCATCTCGGGCATCATGATGTCCATCAGGACGACCGCCACGTCGTCGTGCTGCTCCAGGACCTCGATGCCCTCCCGGCCGTTCTCCGCGTACAGCACCGACAGGCCGTGCTGCTCCAGGACGCTGGTCAGCGCGAACACGTTGCGGATGTCGTCGTCGACGATCAGCACCTTCTCCCCGCCGAACCGGATGCCCGGGCGCGCCTGCGTCCCCGTCTGCTGTCCGCGGGACGGCCACTGCTCCGGCCGGCCGACCTGCTCACCGCTCACCAGCCGGCGACGACGCCGGAAGAGAGCCGCCGGGCCGTTCTGCGCGTCCTGGTACGACTTCACCTCGGCAGGCATCCGGATCTCCGTCTCGGACAGCTCCGACGGCTCGACCGCCCCGTTCTCGGAGGCCACCAGGTCACCGGCCTCCAGGGCGGGCACGATCTGCTGGTAGCCCTGCGGCGGCAGCTCGCTCGGGTGCAGCGGCAGGTACAGCGTGAACGTCGACCCACGGCCCGTCTCGCTCTGTGCGTGGATCTCACCGCCGAGCAGCTGCGCGATCTCCCGCGAGATCGACAGCCCGAGGCCGGTTCCGCCGTACTTGCGGCTGGTGGTGCCGTCCGCCTGCTTGAACGCCTCGAAGATCACGCGCATCTTGCTGGCCGCGATCCCGATGCCGGTGTCGGTCACCGAGAACGCGATCAGCGGCGCGTCCGCGTCGGTCAGCGACCCCGCCTCGAGCAGCTGTTCGCGGATCGCCACCGGCACCTCCGCCCCGGCCGGCCGGATGACGAGCTCCACCGACCCGGAGTCGGTGAACTTCACCGCGTTGGACAGCAGGTTGCGCAGCACCTGCAGAAGCCGCTGCTCGTCGGTGTGGAGCGTGGCCGGCAGCTCCGGCGACACCCGCACCGACAGGTCGAGCCCCTTCTCCGCGGTCAGCGGGCGGAAGGTGGCCTCCACGTAGTCCACGAGCTGCACGAGCGCGATCCGCGTCGGCGACACGTCCATCTTGCCCGCCTCGACCTTCGACAGGTCGAGGATGTCGTTGATCAGCTGCAGCAGGTCGGAACCGGCTCCGTGGATCGTCTCGGCGAACTCGACCTGCTTCGGTGTGAGATTGGTGTCCGCGTTGTCGGCGAGCAGCTTGGCGAGGATCAGCAGCGAGTTCAGCGGCGTCCGCAGCTCGTGCGACATGTTCGCCAGGAACTCGCTCTTGTAGCGCATCGACACCGCGAGCTGCTCGGCCCGCTCCTCCAGCACCTGCCGCGCCTCCTCGATCTCGGTGTTCTTCACCTCGATGTCGCGGTTCTGCTGGGCCAGCAGCTCGGCCTTCTCCTCCAGTTCGGCGTTGGACGCCTGAAGCGCCTTCTGCCGCTGTTCCAACTCGGCCGACCGCTCCCGAAGTTGCTCGGTCAGTTCCTGCGACTGCTTCAGCAGCTGCTCCGTCTTGGTGTTGACGGAGATCGTGTTGACGCTGGTCGCGATCATCTCGGCGAGCTGGTTGAGGAAGTCCTTCTGGATCTGTGTGAACGGCGTGAACGACGCCAGTTCGATCACGCCGAGCACCTGCCCCTCGAACAGCACCGGCAGCACGATCACCTGCGCGGGCGGCGCCTCGCCGAGCCCCGAGGAGATCTTCAGATAGCCGCTCGGGGCGTTCGCCACGAGGATCGTGCGCTTCTCCTCGGCGGCCGTCCCCACCAGCGCCTCGCCCGGCCGGAACGACGACGGCATGGAACCCATCGAGTAGCCGTACGAGCCCAGCATCCGCAACTCGTACAGATCCACGTCACCGTCGGCCGGCGGCATCGCCAGGAAGAACGCGCCGTGCTGCGCGGCCACCAGGGGCGGCAGCTCGCTCATGATCAGCGAGGCCACGTCCTGGAGGTCGCGCCGGCCCTGCATCAGGGCGGACACGCGCGCGAGGTTGCCCTTGAGCCAGTCCTGCTCCTTGTTCGCGATGGTGGTGTCACGCAGGTTCGCGATCATCTTGTTGATGTAGTCCTGGAGCTCCTGGATCTCCCCGGACGCGTCCACGTCGATCTTCAGGTTCAGGTCGCCGCGGGTCACCGCGGTCGCCACGCGCGCGATGGCCCGCACCTGCCGGGTCAGGTTCCCGGCCATCTCGTTCACCGACTCGGTCAGGTCGCGCCAGGTGCCGTCGACGTCACGCACGCGTGCCTGACCGCCCAGCTGCCCCTCGGTGCCCACCTCGCGGGCGACGCGGGTGACCTCCTCGGCGAACGACGACAGCTGGTCGACCATCGTGTTGATGGTCGTCTTCAGCTCGAGGATCTCCCCGCGCGCGTCGATGTCGATCTTCTTCGTCAGGTCACCCTTGGCGATGGCCGTCGTGACCATGGCGATGTTGCGCACCTGACCGGTCAGGTTGGACGCCATCCCGTTCACCGAGTCGGTGAGGTCCTTCCACGTGCCCGCCACGCCCGGCACATGCGCCTGCCCGCCCAGGATGCCGTCCGTGCCCACCTCACGGGCCACCTTGGTGACCTGCTCGGCGAACGAACTCAGCGTCTTCACCATGGTGTTGAAGGTGTCCGCGAGCTGCTGCACCTCTCCGCGCGCCTCGATCGTCACCGTGCGGGTCAGGTCGCCGTTGGCGACGGCCGCCGCGACCTGGGAGATGTTGCGCACCTGCATGGTCAGGTTCTTGGCCATCAGGTTGACGTTGTCGGTGAGGTCCTTCCAGATGCCCGTGACGCCCGACGCGTACGCCTGGCCGCCGAGGATGCCCTCGGTGCCCACCTCGCGGGCCACCCGGGTCACCTGCTCCGCGAAGGAGGACAGCTGGTCGACCATCGTGTTCACGGTGGTGACGAGCTCGAGGATCTCGCCCTTGGCGTCGACGGTGATCTTCTTCGACAGGTCGCCCTTGGCGACGGCGGTCGTGACGTCGGCGATCTGGCGCACCTGAATGGTCAGGTTGTTCGCCATGAAGTTCACCGACTGCGTGAGGTCCTTCCAGGTGCCGGAGACGCCCTGCACCTCGGCCTGTCCGCCGAGCTGCCCCTCCGTACCCACCTCACGGGCCACGCGCGTGACCTCCTGGGCGAACGACGACAGCTGGTCGACCATCGTGTTCAGGGTGTTCTTCAGCTCCAGGATCTCTCCGCGCGCGTCCACGGTGATCTTCTGGGAGAGGTCACCGCGGGCCACCGCCGTGGCCACCTGGGCGATGTTGCGCACCTGGGCGGTGAGGTTGCCGGCCATGCCGTTCACCGAGTCCGTCAGGTCCCGCCACACGCCCGCCACACCGGGCACCTGCGCCTGACCTCCCAGCCGGCCCTCGGTGCCCACGTCACGCGCGACCCGGGTCACCTGGTCGGCGAACGCGGACAGCTGGTCGACCATCGTGTTGATGGTGTTCTTCAGCTCGAGGATCTCCCCGCGCGCGTCCACGTCGATCTTCTGCGACAGGTCGCCCCGCGCCACCGCCGTCGTCACCTGCGCGATGTTGCGCACCTGCGAGGTCAGGTTCCCCGCCATGGAGTTGACGGAGTCGGTGAGCTCCTTCCAGGTGCCCGACACGCCGTCCACCCGCGCCTGACCGCCCAGCCGGCCCTCGGTGCCCACGTCCCGGGCCATCCGCGTCACCTGGTCGGCGAACGACGACAGCTGGTCCACCATCGTGTTCACGGTGTTCTTCAGCTGCGCCATCTCGCCGGACACGTCCACGGTGACCTTCTGCGAGAGGTCTCCGTTGGCCACCGCCGTGGTGACCTGCGCGATGTTCCTCACCTGTCCGGTGAGATTCCTGAACGCCGTGTTGACGGAGTCCGTCAGGTCCTTCCAGGTGCCGGCCGCGCCCGACACCTGCGCCTGACCGCCGAGCTCACCCTCGACGCCGATCTCGCGCGCCACCCGCGTGACCTCGGCTCCGAACGCCGACAGCTGGTCGACCATCCCGTTGACGGTGTTCTTCAGCTCCAGCATCTCGCCGGCCACGTCCACCGTGACCTTCTGCGAGAGATCACCGCTCGCCACCGCCGTCGTCACGGCCGCGATGTCCCGCACCTGCGTCGTGAGGTTGCGGAAGACGGTGTTGACGGAGTCCGTCAGGTCCTTCCACGTGCCGGCCGCCCCGGGCACGTTCGCCTGGCCGCCCAGCTGCCCCGCGGCGCCCACCTCGTTGGCGACGCGCGTGACCTCGTCGGCGAAGGTCCGCAGCGTCTCGGTCATCTGGTTGATCGTGTCGGCGAGCTGCGCGACCTCGCCGCGCGCGGACACCGTCACCTTCTGCGACAGGTCGCCGTTGGCGACCGCCGTCGTCACCTCCGCGATCCCGCGCACCTGGGCCGTCAGGTTCCCGGCCATGGTGTTCACCGAATCGGTGAGTTCCTTCCACACGCCGTCCACGCCGGACACCTGCGCCTGGCCGCCGAGGATGCCCTCGGTGCCCACCTCGCGGGCGACCCGCGTCACCTCGACCGAGAACGCGGAGAGCTGGTCCACCATCGTGTTGACGGTGTTCTTCAGCTCGAGCATCTCGCCCTCGACGTGAACCGTCACCTTCCGTGACAGATCACCCTTGGCCACAGCCGTCGTCACCAGCGCGATGTCCCGCACCTGCGCCGTCAGACGGTACGCCATGGTGTTGACGGACTCCGTGAGGTCCTTCCACGAACCCGACATACCGCGCACCTGGGCCTGCCCGCCCAGCTTGCCCTCGGTGCCCACCTCGCTGGCCACGCGCGTGACCTCGTCGGTGAACGTCGACAACTGGTCGACGAGGTTGTTGACGGTCCGCCCGACCTTCAGGAACTCCCCGCGCAACGGCTGCCCGGCCGCCCCGTCCGGCGTCTGCGTCCTGAGCTCCATGCGCGGCGACAGATCGCCCTCGGCCACCGCCGACAGCACCCGCCCGACCTCGGAGACCGGCCGGACCAGGTCGTCGACCAGCGCGTTCGAGTTGTCGACGGCCGTCGCCCAGGACCCCTCGCAGGCACCCGTCTCCAGCCGCTCGGTGAGCTTCCCCTCACGTCCCACCATGCGCCGCACCCGCGACAGCTCACCCGTGAGATGCAGATTGCGGTCCGCCACCTCGTTGAACACGGCGGCGATCTCCGACATCACGCCGTCGCCGGAGACCGTGAGCCGCTTACGGAAGTTTCCCTCCCGCATGGACACCAGAGCGACGAGCAAGCGGTTCAGAGCTGCCGTGTCCACGACAGTGGTCCCGCCACGTGGTGTACGCGGCCTACTCAGAGACTGTCCGCCTTTCGCGCGCGTCTTAGTGCCCCGCGTCGCTGCGCCAGACTCCACTTGTCCCTCCCGCAGGGGTCGACCGTTACCACTGTGCCTGGGTGCTACTTTTCGCCATGCCCGTTACCGCTGGGTATCCACGCCCGATCAAACCAGGCGGGGCCCGAGAGCTACTGCCCCCTGTGCTCAGAAGACACCCAGTCTGCCCGGACCTTCACAAGAAGCCTGCCCAGTGTTTCACCCTTGCCGAACCAGGCCATAACAGTTCGGCAGCTTCGCACATCGTCCGCACACCCCAGGGCGTAAACACAGCCGACCGGCATCCGCGCGGACCGGGAAGGTAAGTAACCTTGCATGCGGCCTCCCAGCCACGCCGGTCCCACCGGCCTGGGCGGTGGCACGAGCACGAGCGGGCATCGGAGGGGCGGCCGCACACATGACCACCGGACTGATCCCGGGGGGACAGACCCCGGACCCCCGGTCTTCAGGCACGCGTCCGCCCCACCAGCGAGGCGACCTGTCCGGCCGGGAAGCCCTGCACGTCGACGACCGGCCGAGGAGTTCTGTGATCACCGCGCGCGCGGCTGCCAGCTTCGAGCCCGTGGGGCGATCCGTGGCGACCGCCCGAGCCTTCGCCCGCGACACCCTTCAGGGGTGGGGCTTCGCCGACATCATCGACGACGCGGTGGTCCTCACCAGCGAACTGGTGACCAACGCGGTCGTCCACGCCGGCACCCACGCCGACGTGCTGTGCCTGCGCAGCGACGGCGGTGTCCGCATCGAGGTGGCCGACCGGTATCCGGAGCGCGAGATCCCCCTCCAGGGCTCCCCCGCGACCATGGGCAGCCCCGACCGCGAGGGCGGCCGCGGCCTCCAGCTGTGCGCGGCCATCGCCGCCCGCTGGGGCGTCGAGTACACCCCCACCCACAAACAGGTCTGGTTCCAACTCGACCTCCCCGACCGTCCGGTGGGCACGCGCGCCGCCGGCCCGTCGCTCCCCGCCGATCTCCTGCCCCTCGCCGACAGCCGGGTACGCGTCGCCGTCGTCCAGATCGACCGCGTCGGAGCAGTCTCCGCCTGGAACGAGGACGCCGAGGAACTCTTCGGCTACTCCGCGGACCAGGTCACCGGCAAGCCCCTCACCGACCTCGCCGCCTGGCCGCACACCCCGGGAACCAGCACCGGCCTCGCCGAAGCACTCCAGCTCTCCCGCTGGGAGGGCAGTTACGGCATCCGAGGCGCGGACGGCCGGGTCACCCCGGTCTACGCCTCCCACCTGCGCGTCCGCGACACCGACGGCGAGCCGTCCACGGTCTGCCTGCTCGTCCGCGACCACGAACGCGCCGTCCTGCAGACCCCCTCGCGCGTCCCGTCCACGGACAGCACCACAGCCGCCGACGGCCAGAGCACCGACCCGTTCGAGGTGTTCATCGGCTCACCGGCCCCCGACGATCTCGACGGTCTCCTCCAGCGCACGGTCGAGCGCGCCCGTGACATGCTCGACGGCGACTCCGCCTTCCTGCTCCTGGCCACCGACGACGAGACCGAGCTGGAGGTCCGCGCCTCCACGGGTCTGCCCTCCGCCCGCCAGCGCTTCGCGCGCGTGCCCGTCGAGGCCGGCCCGGGCCGCTACGGCTCGGCCCGGATGCCGGCCGTCCACGAGGACCTCCTGGCCGTCCCCGGCGCCGTCCCCCTGCTGAACGGCACCGGCATGCGTTCGGTCGTCACGGTCCCGCTGAAGGTCGAGGGCCGCCTGACCGGCTCCCTCGGCGTGGCCGCCGAGGCTCAGGGCCGCTACTCCAACGAGGAGGCCCTGCGCCTCCAGTTCGCGGCCGACCGCATCGCGCTGGCCGTGGAGTCGGCCCGCCTCGGCGAGCTGGAACGCCTGCGCCGAGGCTCTCTCAGCTTCCTCGTCGAAGCCTCCGACCTCCTCGCGGGCACTCTGGACCGCGATCAGACCCTCGCCCTGATGGCCCAGATGACCGTGCCGACGCTGGCGACCTGGTGCGCGGTCTACACGATCGCCGACCAGGCCTCCGACCCGTACCTCTCCTACGTCCTGCACGAGGACGAGGAACTGATCGACGGCATCAAGTCGTTGCTCTCGAAGATCACCCCGCCCGACCCGGTCCCCACGCCCGGAGCCCGGGTGTGGGCGGCCCCCGCCGCGGCCGCTCACGACGCGGCCCTGCGCAGTTCCATGCGCAGCCTCGGCCTGACCGGCGGCCCGACCCATCAGGTGGCCTCGGGCATCGGTCCCACCCTCGCCACGGCCTCCGCCGTCGGCGGCGAGACCGTCGTCCTCCCCCTCGTCGCCCGCAACCGTGTCATCGGCATGCTGACCCTCGGCAAGCCCACCGACGAGCACTTCCGCCAGGAGATCCTGGAACTGGCCGAGGACCTGAGCCGCCGAGCTGCCCTCGCCCTCGACAACGCCCGCCTGTACTCGGAGCGCACGGCCATCAGCCAGGCCCTCCAGCGCAGCCTGCTCCCTCCGGAGACCCCCAAGATCGACGGCGTCGAGGTCGAGGTCATCTACCGCGCTGCCGGAGAGGGCAACGAGGTGGGCGGCGACTTCTACGACGTCTTCCCCATCAGCGAAGGCGTCTACGGCTTCGCCATCGGCGACGTCTGCGGCACGGGCCCGAACGCGGCGGCGGTGACCGGCCTTGCCCGGCACGCCCTTCGCCTGCTGGCCAGGGAAGGCCTCAGCGGCCCGGCGGTCCTCGAACGTCTCAACTCCGCCATCCTCGACGAGGGTGCCCGCAGCCGCTTCCTGACCCTCCTCTACGGCGAGATGCGCCCGCACGAGGACGGCAGCGCGGAGTTGAAGATCGTCTGCGCGGGCCACCCGCTGCCCCTCCGGCTGCGTCAGGACGGCACGGTCGAGCCCGCCGCCGAACCTCAGCCGCTGCTGGGCGTCATGGAGGACCTGGAGCTCTACGAGCAGACCGTCACCCTCGACCCGGGCGACGTCCTGCTCTGCGTCACCGACGGAGTCACCGAACGCCGCGAGGGCACCCGCATGCTGGGGGACGACGGTCTCGCCGACGTTCTCACCACCTGCACGGGTCTCACCGCCGGCGCGGTCGCCGCCCGCATCATGCGCGCGGTGGAACGCTTCGCTTCCGACGCCCCGTCGGACGACATGGCGATCCTGGCCATGCGCGTGGCGTAGGAGAAGACGGGCAACGAGAAAAGCCCCCACCCGAACGGGTGGGGACTTTCTCTTTGTGGAGCCCCCTAACGGAATCGAACCGTTGACCTTCTCCTTACCATGGAGACGCTCTGCCGACTGAGCTAAGGGGGCTGGTCACTTGTCGAGGTTTCCCTCGCGGCAACGAAATAGAGCATACCCCGAACGACCCGGTGTTCTCAAACTCGCGCACAGGCCGACCTGAAGCGATCCGCCGGACGCCACCTGGCGGGCCCGCTCCGCTGCGTCTTCCGCCTTGGCCGGCCGCTGAAAAGCCGGACACCGACCGTTTCGGCATGCTGTGAACGCAGAAAACCCCCGTGCCGAATGGCACGGGGGTTTTCGCAATGATTGTTCGGCGGTGTCCTACTCTCCCACAGGGTCCCCCC